>CAMWIG010000100.1 GCA_947174295.1 uncultured Alistipes sp.
ATGGTGTGGAGGATGAGCCGGTAACCGCGTCCCTGCAACTCTTTCAGTACGGGAATCGCACCCAGGTCACGGCCGATTTCCGGGTATTCGTGGGTTACTATCGTGCCGTCGAAATCGACGGCTATGACCAAACCGTTATTGGATGCCATTGCTGTTATTGCTTGTTTTTAGAGAACAGATTCTTGACCGAAGCGAAGAATCCGCCCTTATTGGTTTTGCCGTTTTCCAGACCGTAGCCGTAGGAATAGCCGTAACCGTATCCGTAGCCGTATCGGTAGTGGTTCGTTCCTGTCGAGCCGTTGAGCACCACGCACATGTTGTGGAACTTCTTCTCGCGGTACAGCCGCTCGATGTCGGGCAGCTGCCGGCGGTCGAGAAGACCCTCGCGAACGACGTAGATGCAGAGGTCGCACAGACGGTCGCATATCATGGCGTCGGCCACGTTCATCGCCGGTACGCTGTCGATGAGGATGTAGTCGTAAGAGCCTTCGAGCTCCTTGACGACGGCATCCAGACGCTTCGAGAGCAGCATTTCGGCAGGGTTGGGCGGCATCGGACCTGCGGCGATGATGTCGAGATTCTTGTGGATGCCGCTCGGGATGATTACATCGCGAATGTCGGTCACCTTGCCCGAAATATAACCCGACATGCCCTCCGCGCTGCCTTTGCCGAGGTATTTCGACAGAGTGCGGCGGCGCAGGTCGAGGTCGAGAAGGACTACCTTCTTGTCGGTCATGGCGAGCGTCATGGCGGTATTCATCGTGATGAACGTCTTTCCTGCGTGGGGATTCGACGAGGTGATGAGTATCGTCTTCATCTTCTCCGACTGCGCGTTCATGAATGTCATGTTCGAACGGAGCATGCGGAATGCCTCCGAAACGGTGTCGCGGCCGTTCTCGCGCACGGCGATGCCCTTGACGGTCGAACCCGTGTGCTGCGGAATGTCGCCGAGGAACGGAACGCTCAGGTTGTCCTCGATGTCCTTTCGGCCGCGAATAGAGGTGTTGAGCATTTCGAGCATATAGAAGATTACGAACGGAATGCCGAGACCGATTAATAGTGCGGCGAGCATGATAATCGACGATTTCGGTGCTACGGGAGCCGCCGGGCCGAACGAGAAGTCGATGACGCGTGCGTTGCTCTCGGTGATGGCGTGCGCCAGCTCGTTCTCCTCGCGTTTGTTGAGCAGGTAGAGGTAGAGCTCCTCCTTGACGCGCTGCTGGCGGGTGATGCTCAGGATGGCCTTCTCCTGCGTCGGAGCGGAGGTGATGCGGCTGTTGGCCTGCTCCTCCTCGTTGCGGAATGTGCTGAGCTGCATGCGCAGGGTCGAAATGTGGGAGTCGAGCGCTGCGATTATCGACTGCCGGATTGCGGCCAGTTCGCGGTCGAGCTGGCTGATGACGGGGCTGTTGGTCGACGCCTCCGTTGCGAGTTTTTCACGACGTAGCACTCCGACGTTATAGGTCGTAATCTGAGTGTTGATATTCGCGTTGTTGATGCCCACGATAGTAGGAATCAGCGCATTGATGTTGCTCTTGTCGAGAAGGTACTCCTTGATGTACTCGGCCATCTGAATCTGGTTTTCGAGTTCGAGCGACTCGCTCTTGTACTTCGAGCTCTCGGAGAGCGAACGGCTCGCTTCGGTCGAAAGGTCGATAACCTGATTCTTCTTCTTGAACTCCTCGATATTGCGGTCTACGTCGCCGAGCTCCCGTCCTACGACTTCCAGACGGTCGGCGATGAACTTGGCCGTCGCACGCGACACGGAGCGCTTCTCGTCGATGGCATCGTCGTTATAGGCGTTGATGAGCGTGTTGATTACGTCGTCGGCGCGCTGTGCTACCGTGTTGTTCATCGAGATGGTGACGATGGACGAGAGTTTGTTGGCCACATTGCAGTGCACCGCTCCGCGATAGGCGTTGACGACAGCTTCGATATTGCCTTTCGACACGTCGATTGCCTGTCCGAAATACTTTTCGTGCAAGTAGAGCGTGGGGTTGATTACGATTTGGCCGATAGGTGTCGAAATCGTATCGCCGAGATGTCCCTTAACGACATCTTTGCGGCTGTCTTCGATCGAGAAGTTGGTGACGAGAACAGTCGAATCGGGTTGCAGCGTAGCCGAGAACGCAAGACTTTGCTGAGGAATGTTGTTGATGAACGTAACCTCGATAGGGGAGCGGCGATAGAGATCTATCTTGCGGAATGTCCCTTCGGTGGTGTAGTTTATCGTGAGGTTCAGTTTGTCCACCACCTTGCGCATGAGACGGCGCGATTGGAGGACGTACACCTCGTTGTCCACATTGCGGCGGGTCGATACTCCCGACAGATCGCTGAGTGCCGTGATGTCCATGTCGCCGCCCTTGCGCGAGTCCTTGACGAGAATCGTCGCCTCGCGATGGTAGATTTTGGGCGTCGTTTTGAGGTAGAATGCAGCGAACAGCAAGCATACGAACACCGACAGTCCGAACCAGTACCAGTTTCGCAGAACCATCTGCAAAATATCGTGTACGGAGAATGACGGAGAATCGAGATTGCCGTTGTCTGCGGCATAATTGGTATTCTGTTCTGCCATGACTTATTTTGTTAATGTTACGATAAGAGTCGCAATTGATATGACGATGCTCGTAGCCGATATCCAGAACGAACGGTTGGGGTTGATTTCGCCGGTCTGGGCCTTGTACTTGTTGGGTTCGACGTAGACGATGTCGTTCTGTTGCAGGTAGTAGTAGGGAGTTCCCATTACGCCCTCTTTCGACGTGAGGTCTACCTTCCCGACTACGCGCTTGCCGTCCATCTCGCGGATAACCTTCACATTGTTGCGGACGCCGTATATCGTCAGGTCGCCGGCCATGGCCAGTGCGTCGAATACGGTGATGCGGTCGTTGACGATGTCGAACTGTCCGGGATGCGACACCTCTCCGAGCACCGATATCTTCATGTCGGCGAACTGCACGTTGACCGTCGGGTCGCTGATAAAGCGGCCGTCTATGATTTTCTGTTCGATATCGCGCGCCAGTTCGGTCCGGGTCTTGCCTGCGCACTCGATTTCGCCGATGATGGGCATCACGAGTTTGCCGTACTCGTCGACAGTGCGAACCTGCAATGTGGTCGTCGACGTCTGTCCGTATCCGGCGGGAGTTCCCGAGAGCGAATTGAACGACGTGGCCGTATTGAACGGAGCTGCGAGCTCAGGGTCTTTGCTGTTCACCACGATCGTGAGTTTGTCGAGCGGCTTTATGCGAATCTGATACTCCTCGGTGATTTTTTCCGGGGTATTTATCCGTGCATCCTGAATGTAATTCACCCGTTTGGACGCTGCGCACGAGCACAAAAAAACTGCGATAGCAGCAATGATAAGCTGTTTCATCTGTTTCTGTTTTCTGATTTTGGGGGCAAAATTACTTATTTGCCGCTAAAAATCCTAATATTAAGGTCGCATTTTTGATGCGTCGGACGGTTTTATTTCTCCTCCAACCAATCCATGAAGTCGCCGATGCGAAAGCGGCTGACGAACGCCTCGAAATCCGATTTCGGTTGCAGCGTCAATTTGAGCCGGTTGTTCGCCTGCTTCGATATGGAATTTATCGAACCGATGGCGACTATGCAGCTGCGCGATATGCGGAAAAAGTTGTCGGGGTCTATCGAATCGGATATCGAGTCGAGCGACTGATCGACTATGTGGCGCTTGCCCTCGAACGTCATGAGCATCGTGCTCTTGTCTTCGGCGTAGAAATAGGCTATGTCGCAGGCGTTCACTATCGTTATGCGGTCGCCGATGCGTATGACGAAGCGTCGTTTGTAGGGATGTTCGCGGCGTTCGAGCGCTGAGCGCAGCGCTGCGATGTCGACGGGTTGCGACGGAGTTTTGGCGGCCAGTCTGCGGCGGCAGCGCTCCACGGCGCGGCGCAGCTCGTCGGTGTCGAGCGGTTTGAGTATGTAGTCCACGCTGTCGATGCCGAATGCCCGCAGGGCGTAGCTGTCGTAGGCAGTCACAATCACCACGTCGGCGTGCACCTCCGTGAGGTCGAATATGTCGAAGCACATTCCGTCCGACAGCTCCACGTCCATGAATATCACGTCCGCCGTGTTGGCCGGGTTTCGCAGAAACTCCACGGTTCCGGCGACCGACTCCGCCGTGCCGACTATCTCTATGTCGTCGAACATGCGTGCGAGGGCATTCACCAGGTTGGTTCTCGACGGAGCTTCGTCCTCGACTATGAGTGCTTTCATCTTGGGTTTCATTGTCGTTCGTTTTACATTTCGCTCCGGCACGGCCCGAACCGCATTCGGCTCTGCGTCCGGCCTGTCGGAAGATTTTACAATAATGGCAGCCGCACCGTAAAGCGCTCTTCGTCGCGGACTATCTCGATCTCGCGGCCCGCGATGTCGGCGTATTGTCTTCGGATGTTGGCCAGTCCGAGCCGTGTCGACGGCTGGCGGCTGATGCGCGGTTGCAGGTTGTTCGTTACGGTGAGCATCCGCTCGTCGGCCGATATCGTTATGCGCAGCGGCGATGCGGCGCTTACGGAGTTGTGCTTGGTGGCGTTCTCGATGAGCATCTGCACGCCGCACGGCACGACGTGGCGCTGATTAGCCTCGTCGGGTATGCGTTTTTCGATTATCAGGCCGTCGGCGAACCGCTCTTTCAGCAGGTCGATGTACATGTCGGTGAACGAGAGCTCTTCGCCGACGCTTACCAGCACCTCCTCTTCGTTTTTGAGCATGTAGCGGTAGAGTCCGGCCAACTTGCGTATGTAGGCTCCTGCGCGTTCGTTTTCGCCGCTCTGCACCAGGAAGTCGAGTATGTTTAGCGAGTTGAACAGAAAGTGGGGGTTGATTTGCTGTTTGAGTTTGGTGTATTTGTATTGTTCCTGGTGCTTCTTCTCTCTCTCGTCGCGGATGGCCTTCCGCGATGCGGCGACGTAGCGGATTAGAGCGAATACGGCGAAAACGATTATCGTCGTGAGCAGCGTCACGGCGTAGAGCCCTGCGAAGTCGCGTATTTCGAAGCGGGGGCCTGGCCACTCCCACGAAATGGGGAAGTTGCAGTAGACGATG
This sequence comes from uncultured Alistipes sp., assembly GCA_947174295.1. Classification (GTDB taxonomy): domain Bacteria; phylum Bacteroidota; class Bacteroidia; order Bacteroidales; family Rikenellaceae; genus Alistipes. The sequence continues at coordinate 5,062 of CAMWIG010000100.1, forward strand.
AGCGCCAGCGGTGCGGGGAACAGCACGAGGAAAGCCGCTGCTGCTGCGTCGTGCCGCGGATTGCGGACTTCGCGGTCGCGTCTGCGCCACAGTGCGGTGAAGATTGCGTTTCCGCATACGAGCGTCAGCATTGCGAACGTGTTGGCGAATACCCGGCCGAACTCGGCGTAGATGCCTCCCCGTTCGGCGAAATAGGGGGCGCGGAACAGCAGCGAATAGGTTATGCGGAAGAGCAGAATGGCCGACGCCACGATGATAATCTGCCGCGTGCCCACTATCCAGCCGTCGCGGCTGCCGGCCGTCGGTATCCGTTGGTGCCGGGCCAGAAGCGAGGCCGACCATCCGAACGCCTCGGTGAGCAGGAAGGTGACTGTGGCCGATGCGGCGAGCCACGAACCTATGACATCGTAGAGCGCCTGTCCGAGATAGAGACCTGCCAGGTAGCCCGTGAACGTGACGATGAGAATAAGCACGGCGGTCAGCTCCACCGGGAAGCGCTTGCGCGATGCTATGACGGCTATCATCGAAATCGAGAGTACGGTGAGCGGTATGTCGTCGTGGTAGTCGAGCATGCGCGCAACGACCGTTATCGCCGCATGCGCCGCGGCGAAAAGGTGTATGACCGCGCCCGTTCCGTCGGAGGCCGGGGCACGTCGTTTATGTTCGGAAAACGCTGACATCGTCGATGTGTTGAAGATTCAAAGTTATGCTTTTTTTGTCGAAAAAGCAAATTCAGCCCCCGGTATGTTCTGTCGCGGCAGGCGGCAGCTCGGCCGGGAGGCGGTGAAATTTAAAAATTTTACAAATGCGGGGCCGACGGTCGTCCGAGCCCGGACGCATTATATTATAAGGTGCGATGCCGCGCATCGTGCCGCCGCAGCTTCGTCAGTCGCTCGTTTCGTGCATTTCGGCAGCCGTTTGCGACAGTCCGGGCGGTCCGTTGTGTCGTTCGTCGTGCCCGAATTGCAGTTCGTCCGCGGGATATTGCGTAAGAAATTTAATGTATTTAATTTTGTATAATGAACTTCAATTTGATAAACAGGGAACAGAATTATTAAAAATATGAAAAAACCTGACTTGTCTTTCTTGCAGATGTGGAATCTGAGTTTCGGCTTTTTCGGCGTTCAGATAGCCTATGCTCTCCAAAGCGCCAACATCAGCCGCATATTCGCTACGCTCGGCGCGGATCCTCACGATTTGAGTTTTTTCTGGATACTTCCGCCCATGATGGGCATGATAGTGCAGCCGCTCGTCGGCACGTGGAGCGATAAGACGTGGTGCCGCTGGGGCCGCCGCAAGCCCTACCTCTACCTCGGCGCTCTGGTAGCCGTGGCTGTCATGGCGTTTCTTCCCAATGCCGGCAGTCTCGGTCTTTCGGTCAAGATGGCCATGATGTTCGGTCTGGTGATGCTCATGATGCTCGACACGTCGATAAACATGGCCATGCAGCCCTTCAAGATGATGGTCGGCGACATGGTCAACGAGCGGCAGAAGGCCGAGGCCTACTCGATTCAGAGCCTTCTGTGCAACGCCGGTTCGCTGGTGGGGTATCTGTTCCCCTATCTGTTCACATGGATTGGCATCAGCAACATCGCTCCCGAGGGCGTCATTCCCGACTCGGTGATATATTCGTTCTACGTCGGCGCTGCGATACTCATCCTCTGCGTGCTCTACACCGGCATGTCGGTCAAGGAGATGCCGCCGCAGGAATACGCCGCGTTCCACGACATCGCCCAGACGTCCGAGCCCGAGCGCCGCAATCTTCTCTCGCTGCTCGCCGGTGCGCCTAAGGCTTTCTGGCAGATTGGGCTGGTGCAGTTCTTCTCGTGGTTCGCATTCCTCTACATGTGGAACTACACGACGGGCGGTATCGCCGACAACGTGTGGGGTACGACCGACACTGCTTCCGCCGGATATCAGGAGGCCGGCAACTGGGTGGGCGTACTCTTCGCCGTGCAGGCCATAGGCTCGGTCGCATGGGCCGTCGTCCTGCCGATGTTCCGCAACGTGAAGTGGGGCTATGCGCTGAGTCTTCTGCTGGGCGGCGCAGGCTTCGTGTCGACCTATGCAATTCACGACCAGCACCTTCTGTTCGTCTCGTTCCTGCTGATAGGCTGCGGCTGGGCCGCGATGCTCGCCATGCCGTTCGCGCTGCTGACCAACTCGCTGTCGGGCGGTTCGATGGGTGCATACCTCGGGCTGTTCAACTGCACGATATGCCTGCCGCAAATCATCGCGGCGCTGTGCGGCGGATTCATTCTGCGGCTTGTCGGAGGCGGACAGATTATGATGCTCGTCGTGGCGGGCGTCTCCATGGTGCTGGCTGCGGTGTCGGTGCCGATGAGAGGTGCCGGATAAACATAAAACGAAAAATAAATTCCAAATAACAAA
>CAMWIG010000101.1 GCA_947174295.1 uncultured Alistipes sp.
GTACCGACATGACCCATACCGTTCTGGCGCGAACTGAGGTTGTTCACCTGATAACCCTCGGCAAAGACCGAAGTCGCGAGAGCGACAGCTGCAACCGACAGTAGAAATTTTCTCATAAATTAGTTTTTTAGTTAAACACTACATGCTGTTTCGCACAAAAAATCGGTACAAAAGTATCAAAATAAAACCGTGCATCCTAATTTTTTAAACACTTTTTCCGAAAAATTGGACTCAAAGTCCATATTTGAACCATACGCCGCATCATTCGGCCCGAGGTTACATGCGGTATGGCACGCGATTTGAACGACTACGGGCATCTGCACCGACATAGCACAACACGATGCAGTGAGGTTTCTTCATTTATTTAAGTTTGGGTTAGTAGTTTTAGGAGGGCAACCTCCGAAGGCAGTCGGCAATCGTGAGATTCCCGACTGTTTTTTTGTTGTGCCGCTCCTAAAACTACTTTCGACCTGCTCACGCAGCGGCTATGATACTTGGTTTCCGGCAAATGAAAAATTTGGCTACCACAGCCCGCACACTTAATATTCATACAAGTATGATATACGTGTGCTGACTGCGGTACCAACCGCTGGCGCGGTTGCCGGAAACTGTCGCATCGCACGTCCTGCTCCTGCGGTCGGTAGCAGTTACTTCGATATTAAAGAACGGGCAACCTCCGATGGCAGTCGGCAATCGTGAGATTCCCGACTGTTTTCGTCGACTTGCACGACACGGCAGCTGCGGCACGACCATTGTCATGAATCAGCGAGATTGCGACAAAATCGCATGACAGACGCCGCAGCGATAATCCATTCGGGCACAATGATAGCTAAAACGGGAACGGCGCATACGATGGCACGCGATTTGCTCGTTAACAGTACAGCTGCGCCGATGTAGCACAACACGACGCAGTGAGGTTTCTTCATTTATTTAAGTTTGGGTTAGTAGTTTTAGGAGGGCAACCTCCGAAGGCAGTCGGCAATCGTGAGATTCCCGACTGTTTTTTGTTATGACGCTCCTAAAACTACTTTCGACCTGTTCACGCAGCGGTAATGGACATTGTGTTTTTGGCAAGGACAAGTCTTTGAATGCCGGTGTCGGTACTCTTAATATTCATACATGTATGATATACACGTACCGACACCGGCATTCACCGCTATCGCGGCGCCGAAAACTATACTATTACTCGTCCTGCTCCTGCGGTCGGTAGCAGTTATTTCGATATTAAAGAACGGGCAACCTCCGAAGGCAGTCGGCAATCGCGAGATTCCCGACTGTTTTTTGTTATGACGCTCCTAAAACTACTTTCGACCTATTCACGCAGCGGAAACGGACATTGTATTTTCGGCAAGCCCATATATAATAAGGATGCCGAACCCCGCAAAGGAGTCCGGCATCCGAAAGATTGAAAATCAGGCTTTACTTGGTTACCCTTTCCAGCCACTTGACCATGGAGAGCATGACGAGCATCGAGGCGCCGCAGGCTGCGACGAAAACACCCCACGTAATCCACATCGGAGTGTGGACGTAGAGCCAGCCGCCGATGAAGAGCAGCGAGTTGCCGACAGCCGTTGCGGCGAGCCAGAAGCCCTGCATGAGACCCTGCATATGGGGAGGAGCGACTTTCGATACGAACGCCAGGCCGAGCGGCGAGATGAAGAGCTCGGCGACGGTCAGGATGAAGTAGAGACCTATCATCACCCACGGAGTGACGAGAATCGACTGCACCTCCTCGGCGCGCATGCCTGCAAGCTCGGCTTTCGAAGGCAGAGCGAACGAGAAGCCGACGAGGAAGAGATAGGCCAGGGCTGCGATACCCATGCCGAGAGCGATTTTCATCGGCGTGGAAATCACCTTGCCGCGACGGTCGAGCCAGCCGAACAGCCACATGATGACCGGCGTCAGCGTAACGACGAAGAACGGATTGACGCACTGGAAAATCTCGGCACCCTTGATAGTAGTGAAGCCGAGGTCGATATTTATGACATCGAGATTCACGTAGTCGCGGGCGAAGTATGTCAGCGAGTAGCCGTTCTGGTGGAACGACACCCAGAAGAATATCACCACTCCGAACACGGCGAACAGAGCCAGAATACGCTGGCGAATCTCCTGCGCATCCATCTTGATTTCGGCAGCCGTCGGCTTGCCGGCCCCGTTCTTCGACGCCTTCTTGGCCGGGTCGGGGAACTTGGCGCGGTTCGAGAGGTAGATTACAAGCGACACGAGCATCATGACGATGGCCGCCATGAACGCATAGTGGAAACCGCGGTTGAATACGTCGAGATACTCGTTGCAGAATGCTCCGAGGTCAGCGACCTCGCGGCCGTCGAGATACGCCGCATTGGCATAGGTCGTCAGATTCGACATGCCCTCGCCTGCCATGCCGGCACCTTTCGCGAGGTATTCGTGGCACAGCTCGGGCAGTTTGGCGTTGTAGTCGAACCCGTTGACTTTCAACCACCAGTTACGGACACCGATTGCAATCCACGGAGCGAAGAAGCCGCCGATATTGATGAACATGTAGAAAATCTGGAATCCCGACTCGCGCTTCGCAGCGAACTCGTCGTTGTCGTACATCTGGCCGACCAGAGCCTGCAAGTTACCCTTGAACAGACCGTTGCCGAACGCAATGACGAGCAGGCCGAAGCATGTCAGCAGCAGTGCGCTCCAAAAGTTGGGCACGGGAGTGGGAGTCGGCACGGCGATGATGAGGTAGCCTATCGACATGACGATAAGACCCCACATTATCGTACCCTTGTAGTTCTTCGTGCGGTCGGCGATGATGCCGCCCGCCAGAGCGAGAAGGTAAATCGAAGCGTAGAAGCCCGAATATATGTATCCGGCCGTCTCTTCGCCGAGGCCGAACTTGGCCGAGATGAAGAGCGTGAGGATAGCCATCATGATATAGAAGCCGAAACGCTCGCCCATGTTGGCGAGTGCGGCGGCTATCAAACCTTTGGGTTGATTGAACATAGTCGGATTGAAGTTTTAGGGACCGGCCGGACTGCTCGATTTACTGAGTCCGGCCGGCAGATTTATCAATTATAATCGTATGCCAGCGTAGCGCCTACGTCGCACTTCGCAGTATTCACGATAACGTATCGGCCGTTCGCGTCGACCGTCGAAACAATCAGCACGACGTGGCAGTTGCCGAGGTTCCACGAAGCGTCGACCGGCAACGTGAATACGGTCGCACCCTGCTCGCCGGCTGCAATCTCGCCGAGTTCGGTAGCTTTCCATGCGGAAGCAGAGAAAGCACCTGCGGTCAGACGGAGCACGTTGTTGTGAGTATTGAAATCGTAGTCGCCCTGAACATACGACGTTCCCGACTGCGTAGCTTGCAGTCCGTTCTCCAAAAGCCAGCAGTCGACAGCATAATCGGCCGTCTGACCGGCCTTGACGGTAGCCGACACGACGACTTCGCCGTCGGAAACGAGCGCATTGGCCGCGATGCCGGCCTTTGCGGGGTCGGACAGAACCGTCTTGATGCGGTTGACGATGCTGTTCTTGTTGGTCATCGGGTTGCTCGACGCATAAGTCATGGTTTTCGAAAGATTGACCGTGAATGCGGGAGCTGAGCTGCATGCGATGTAGGCCTGAACATTGTTCGACGGGCCGTTGAATGCGCGGAAAGCATCGGCACCGCCGTAATTTCCGTGCAGACACACGAACGAGCAGATATCGCGAATCTCAGGCTCGGCCTCCTCGACGCCTGCAATCATGTACGGGCAGTTGGGGCATGCCGTGCCGGTGACCTGCGTAGCGAGCACGCGGTGCTTGAACGACGTGCTGCCCGGCTGGGGATCGGCCGGCACTTCGGGAATCTCCTTGACGGCCGTAACCACAGCTTTCTTTTCGGTAATCTTGCCGGAATGCGACGCATAGAACGAATAGACACCGGTCTCGGTCGCAGTGAAGAGATTGGACGAAAGGGCGTCGATGTTCCCGTCGAGATATATCTTGGCCTCGGAGGTCACATCGGCATCGCCGAGCTTCACCGTGAGTTTTGCAGCCTGCACGCCGTCGGCGAGAATCAACGACGGCGAGGCGCTGATGGTCAGATTTCCCGAACCGGGATTCGGCTCGTTGCTGTCGCTGCTGCACGATACCGACACGAGTGCGGCGACCGTTGCGAGCGACATGAAGATTTTTGCGATTTTCATAGCTATTGATTTAAAAAGTTTTGATTTCTCATGGTCAGAACGACGACGTCAGCACGAAATTGAGACCCGTATATGCCGGCTGGAAGCGGCACACGCCGCCCGAACATACGAAACCGGCGCGATTGCGGCCGTAGCTGAGCGACACGCGCGTCTGCTTGTAGGAGAATGCTGCACCGACATTGTAGAAGTGGTTCTCTGCGGTTCCGCTGATGATACCCTCCTCGGTCGAGTCGATATTGTACATGTCGCTCACGAAGAAGCTCCACTTCGGCGCCATGTTGAACTCCACGAGCGCAGCTACCCAGTCGCCCTCGTAGTCATCCGAATAGAGGTACTGCACCTCGGCGCGCAGCGACTTGCGGCGGTCGAACTTGTAGGTAACGTCGCCTACGAAGATGTTCGACGCGTAGGTCTGCTCGCTGCCGCCGAAACCGTGCTCATGGTCCCACTCCTGGCGCGAAAAGAGTATCGAGGTCTTCAACTTCTTGTTCCACTGACGCTCCACGTCGAAGTTCACGTCGCGCCACAGCAGACGGTGTTCGCCGATACGCTCCTTCAAGGTGTAGTATGTCGACATGTTGAAATGGAAGTTCCAGTACTTCGAGCGGTCGGACTTGCTGCGCAGGGCATAATAGGCATCGACCTGACCGCCGACCTCGCCGTCGGCCTGCACCTGATAGGGATTCAGGTTGGCGAGCATGTAGGTATACTGGCGCGTCATGGCCGGCACGTAGTTCAGCACGTTGCCGCCGCCGAGACCGCCCAGCACGGCATTGTCGTTCACCACGAGGTAGGTCAGCATGTGCTCCAAACGGCGGAACGAGCCGAGGAAGCTGAAACCCTTGCGATTGTACCCCACCTCGGCCAGCCATGCGTTGCCGGCGACAGCCATCGGCGTCTCCTTCGACACGTCGTCCGACTTGCCGACATATTCTCCGCGAAGCGACAGGCCCTTCCAGTCGAAGTTAAGACGGGCCGAGTACATGTTCAGGTCGGGCGAGGTCAGGCCGTAGTCTTCGGCGAACGTGAAAGCGCCGAGCGACTGGTGGCGGTTCACGAAGCTGCCCTCCAACGAGAGCGCCGCACTCTTCATGCGGAATATATCGGCCAGCGAGACGCTGAGGTCGGCGGCACCGACCCACGAATCGGCCCAGTCGAAATAGAGACGGGGCTTGCCGTATATGGCCTTTACTTTCACGTAGCTGCCGAAATCGTACTCGGCTTCGGCACCCAGCAGCGCATTGTTGAACGCCAGCGCGCGATCTTCCCACGAACGGAAAACAAGACCGCTGCCCAGCTGGTCGAAAATCGTACCGCCCTGCACGAAGTAGTTTTTGTCCTGCCACTTGACATATGCCGCGCCGAGGGCAATGTCGTACTTGCCCTTGCCGTAGTCGGTGATGTCGTAACCGCGCATCGACGGCAGGAATACGTCGGCCTGAGCACCGACCGTGAGGCCTTTCCAATTATAGTCGAGTTTGAGGAACGTGTGCGAACCGAAATCGGAGTCATACTCCGTGCTGCCGGCGGAACCGGCGATCGCCTTGTCCTCGACATAGTATATGGTGTTGGTCTCGACGCTTCCCGACAGCTGCCCCTCACGACCCACTCGAATCTGGGCCGACGCCGCAGCGGCGGATGCGCACGCCAGGCAGATTACCAAAATCTTTTTCATAGACGGCCGTTACTTTTTCTTCTGCAATTCGAGAATCTTCTCGAACAGCTCCTGCTCGCTGCCCGGAGTGTAGCCGGTGTGGGAATAGACCACCTTGCCGTCGCCGTCGACCACGAACGAATGGGGAGTCTGCGCGACGTTCATCGCACGTTTGAAATCCTGATTCTTGTCGAACAGACAAATGAAGTCCCAACCGCGGCTCTGGGCGTATCCGCGGGCCTGCGATATGGCGCGCACGTCGTCGGTCGAGACGGCCACGACTTCGAAATCGGCCTCCTCGCGCCACTCGTCGAGGTATTCGTTTATGGTGTTCAGTTCGAGGATGCACGGCTTGCAGGTCATCGACCAGAACGACACGATACACGGTTTACCGCCGGTCAAACCGCTCGTGGAGACTGTCTCTCCGCGGAGATTTTCGACCTTGACGTCGGGCATCGTCTGCGCCGAAACGGCGGCTGCGCAACCTGCGGCGAAGAGCAGGCAAAGGAGTTTTTTCATAAGAGTCAATCGTTTTTTTAATTCCGCACCCCGGCCGGACACGGGCACACGTCCGCGGGCCGGAATGTTCGCATTACAATATTACGTTCGGGTTTATTCGGTACAAATATAATAAATTAATCCCAAGTTCGGCATACGCAGCCGCTTTTTTAACCGCAGCGGCCGCTCGCCCGGAAGAAAAGAGGACTTTCGGGACGGAGGAATATATCGTTAGGCCCTCAATCGGCGCAAAGTGTTGTCCGTTCAGAATAATTTTCGTATATTTGTTTAATCGAAAAATCACAACAGCAATGAATACATTCGACAAACTGCGTCAGCACCTGCCGATCGTCGAGCGCGACGAGTGGCTGCGCCCGGTCGAGGGCGAACTCAACAACCGCCACGGCATGTATCTCGACCGCATGAACGACATATGTTCGTCTTCGGGCTCGATAGTCGACTACGCGAACGGTTATCGGTATTTCGGGTGGCAGTACGACGATACGCTCAGCGGATGGTGGTTCCGCGAGTGGCTGCCCGAAGCGCAGGACGTATATCTGTTCGGCGACTTCAACAACTGGCAGCGCACGGAGCTGCGGCTGCAAAAGGACTCCGCAACCGGCGTGTGGAGCATATTCCTGCCCGACGCCATGTACTCCTGCCGCCTGACGCACGGTTCGCTCTACAAGATTCACGTCCACGGAGCGAACGGCTGGCACGACCGCATACCGGCATACGCCACACGCGTGGTGCAGGACGACGAGACGAAGAACTTCTCGGCGCAGTTCTGGATTCCGCAGCCGTTCGACTGGTCGGGCGACGGCTTCGACATCGCATCGGCCGGCAGTCTGCTCATCTACGAAGCCCACGTGGGAATGGCGCAAGAGAGGGAGGGCGTCGGCACATACGCCGAATTTACGAAAAAGATTCTGCCAACGATAAAGAAGGACGGCTACAACGCCGTGCAGCTGGGCTTCCAGGACGTGCCTGAGCGCAAGCTCACCAAGCCTGAGGTGGGACACCTCAAGAAGGCTGGCGAGGGCGTGCTGAAGAAAGTTCTCAAGGAGTTCAAGCTGAAGGACACAGACAG
>CAMWIG010000102.1 GCA_947174295.1 uncultured Alistipes sp.
ATATAAAAAGGTATATTGTTCCACGGAAAACGAAGCCGCATCAAATAATCGAATCATCCGTTTGAAAAATCGAATCGTTTTAAAAACGAGCGAATTAATTTTGTTTGGATTAAATTCCGACAAAACCGAATATTTCGAACCTACCCATGAAGAAATTGTTATTTTTATGCGCGATGATATGTTGCACGGTGCAACTCGATGCGCAAGAGTACTTCCCCGACGGCAAACCGATTCCCGAGTGGTTCGGCCGCACCGAAAAAGTAGACCAGCAATCGCTCGGCCGGCGATACCGCATCACCGACTACGGTGCCGTAGCCGACAGCATGCGCCTGCAAACCGCGTGTATCCAGCATGTAATCGACATGGCCGCCGAGCAGGGCGGCGGCGTGATTGTCATTCCGCAAGGCACCTTTCTGAGCGGCTCGCTCTTCTTCAAGCCCGGCACGCACCTGCACCTCGAACGCAACGCCGTGCTGAAAGGCAGCGACGACGTGACCGACTTCTCGCTCGTGACGACACGCATGGAGGGACAGACCCGCACCTATTACGCCGCACTGGTCAACGCCGACGGACTGGACGGCTTCACCATCTCGGGCGAAGGCATGCTCGACGGCAACGGGTTCCGCTTCTGGCGGGCATTCTGGGCGCGGCTCAAATGGAATCCCCAATGCACGAACATGGACGAGCAGCGCCCCCGAATCATCTATCTGTCCAACTGCCGCAACGTACAGATCGAAGATATCCGAATCGCCAACTCGCCGTATTGGAGCACCCACTACTACAAGTGCAGCCGCCTGAAACTGCTCGGACTGCACATCACCACGCCGCGCCGGCCGATTGAAGCGCCCAGCACCGATGCGGTCGACCTCGACGTGTGCGACAACGTGCTGATTAAGAACTGTTACATGTCGGTTTGCGACGATGCAGTGTCGTTGAAGGGAGGCAAGGGTCCCTGGGCCGATCGCGCACCCGACAACGGCAGCAACGAAGACATAATCATCGAAGACTGCACCTACGGATACTGCCACAGCGCCCTGACCTGCGGCAGCGAATCGGTGCACAACCGCAACGTAATATTCCGCCGCTGCACGATCGACCAGGCGCTCATCCTGCTGCACTTCAAGATGCGCCCCGACACGCCGCAGCGGTACGAACACATCCTCGTGGAGGATATCCGGGGCAATGCCGTCAACTTCATGCACATAGCCCCCTGGTCGCAGTTCTACGACCTGGGCGACCGCGAGGATATTCCGCTCTCGTATGCCGAGCATATCACGATGCGCGACATCAGCCTCGACTGCGGAGCCTTCTTCAATGTCGCACCCTCCGAGCAATACCGGCTGTCCGACTTTCGGTTCGAGAACCTCGACATCCGCGCCCGACAGGCGGAACTCGACACGAGCTCGGTCGACGGTTTCCGGCTCGGGAACGTGAAAGTAAACGGTCGAAGCGTTTCGTCAGGCCGAGCGCAGAGCCGAACTGGGTCGAAGCATGCCGAGGCGGGAAACGGAAGCATGAATTCAACGATTAAATAGCGCCGATATGCACCATTTCATCTCCATCGACCTCGGCGCCACGAGCGGACGCGTGATTCTGGCGACGCTCGACGGCAAACGCATCGCGATGGATACGATCCACCGCTTCCCCACCCGTCTGGTCGCCATCGGCGGCAAATACTACTGGAATATCTATGCGCTCTACGAGGAGATTCTCCAAGGTCTGCGTCTGGCCGGCCGAAGCGGCGTGCGCATCGAGTCGATCGGCATCGACACGTGGGGCGTCGACATGGCATTCATCGCCGCCGACGGCACCATGTGCGGACTGCCGCGCTCATATCGCGACCCCTACACGAACGGTATCCCCGAAGAGTTCTTCGAATCGAAGATGCCGCGCCGCGAAATATACGCCCGCACAGGCATCCAGTTCCTGAATTTCAACTCTCTATTCCAGCTCTACGCAGCCCGCAAAGAGGGTTCCGAGGCACTGAAACATGCCGAACGGATACTTTTCATACCCGATGCGCTGTCGTATCTGCTGACCGGCGAGGCTGTGTGCGAATACACAATCCTTTCGACCTCGCAGTTCATGAATCCGCATACGAAGCGCCCCGATGCGGAGCTGCTCGCAGCGGCAGGCGTCGATGCGCCGCTGTTCCCGCGCGTAGTGATGCCTGGCGAACGAATAGGAACGCTGTGCGGCACCGCAGCCGTCGAAACGGGTCTCGGGAACGTGCCGGTCATCGCCGTGGCGGGACACGACACGGGGTCGGCCGTTGCGGCCGTCCCGGCCGAAAACGAACGTTTCGCCTACCTCTCGTCCGGGACATGGTCGCTCATGGGCATCGAGCTTCCCGAGCCGCTAATCGACGAGCGCACCTACGCCCTCAACTTCACCAACGAGGGCGGCGTGGACGGCACGACGCGTCTGCTGAAAAACATCACCGGCATGTGGCTCTTGGAGCAGTGCCGCGCGGCATGGGCCCGCGAGGGCAGGGAGTACTCCTACCCCGAAATCGTGCGCATGACCGAAGCCGCATCCCCCTCGGCCGCATTCATCGACCCCGATGCCGCGGAGTTCGCTGCACCGACCGACATGCCCGCCGCCATCCGCGCCTACTGTGCGGCGCACGGCATGACCGTCCCGGCCGGCGATGCCGCGCTGATGCGTCTGATTTTCGACTCGCTGGCTGCCAAATACGCCGAGGTGCTGCACAAGCTGCAATCGCTGGCTCCGTTCCGCATCGAACGTCTGCACGTAATCGGCGGCGGCGCGCAGAACGAGCTTCTGAACCGCATGACCGCCGCGGCATGCGACATACCCGTCGTAGCGGGCCCGGCCGAGGCCACGGCCCTGGGCAACATCATGGTGCAGGCCCGCGCCGCCGGCATCGTGAACTCGCTCGCCGAGATGCGTCAGTACGTTCGCAGCTCCATCGAAACGAAAACATATGAACCGACAAAATAAACGATTCGCTTTTATGAAAACCGAACTTATCGAACAATCCTACGCCATCGCCCGCGAACGCTATGCGGCCATCGGCGTCGATACCGAAAAGGCCCTCGCGGCACTGCAAAACATCTCGCTGTCGCTGCACTGCTGGCAGGCCGACGACGTAACGGGCTTCGAGAACCGCGGCGGCGACCTCACCGGCGGCATCCAGGCCACGGGCAACTACCCGGGCAAGGCCCGCAACATCGAGGAGCTGCGCGCCGACATCATCGAGGCCAAGTCCATGATTCCCGGCTCGCACCGCCTGAACCTCCACGAAATCTACGGAGAATTCGGCTCGGAACAGGTCGACCGCAACGAGGTCGAACCGCGCCACTTCACCGGCTGGATCGAGTGGGCGCGCGAAAACGGCATGAAGCTCGACTTCAACTCCACGTCGTTCTCGCACCCGCTGTCGGGCGACCTGTCGCTCTCGAATCCCGACCCCGCGATTCGCGAATTCTGGATCGAGCACACGAAGCGCTGCCGCGCCGTAGCCGAGGAGATGGGCAAAGCGCAGGGCGATCCCTGCATCATGAACGTGTGGGTTCACGACGGCTCGAAAGACCTTACGGTCAACCGCATGAAGTACCGCGAGCTGCTGCGCGATTCGCTCGACAGAATCTTCGAGACCCGCTACGACCACATGAAGGACTGCATCGAGTCGAAGGTCTTCGGCATCGGACTCGAAAGCTACACCGTGGGTTCGAACGACTTCTACATCGGATACGGCGCCACGCGCGGCAAGATGGTGACGCTCGACACGGGCCATTTCCACCCCACGGAGATTGTCGCCGACAAGATTTCGTCGCTGCTGCTCTATACGCCCGAGGTGATGCTCCACGTCTCGCGCCCCGTGCGCTGGGATTCGGACCACGTGACGATAATGAACGACGACACGATGGAGCTGTGCAAGGAGATCGTCCGCTGCGACGCCCTTGACAAGGTGCATATAGGCCTGGACTACTTCGACGCCTCGATCAACCGCATCGGCGCCTATGTCGTCGGCTCGCGCGCCACGCAGAAATGTCTGATGCAGGCGCTGCTCGAACCGCTGGACACGCTGCGCCGCTACGAGGCCGAAGGCAAGGGTTTCGAGCGTCTGGCCCTGCTGGAAGAGTCGAAGTCGCTGCCGTGGAATGCCGTGTGGGATATGTTCTGCCTCCGAAACGACGTGCCCGTCGGCGAGACGTTCATCGCCCGGGTGCAGCAATACGAACGGGAAGTAACCTCCAAACGCGCCTAAGGTCATGAATCGCATCATATTGAACGAAACCTCCTACTACGGAGCCGGATGCCGCTCGGTAATCGCCGAGGAGATTCGCAAGCGCGGATTCCGCAAGGTGCTGCTCGTCACGGACAAGGATCTCATACGCTTCGGCGTGGCCGCCAAAATCGAGAAGGTGCTCGCCGACGCAGGCATCCCCTACGATATTTACAGCGAAATCAAGGCCAACCCGACGATTCGCAACGTCCAGCAGGGCGTCGAGGCGTTCGAAGCGTCGGGCGCCGACTGCATGGTAGCCCTCGGCGGTGGCTCGTCGATAGATACGGCCAAGGCCGTCGGCATCATCGTCAACAACCCCGAGTTCGCGGACGTCCGTTCGCTGGAAGGCGTCGCTCCGACCAAACATCGGGCCGTGCCGACTTTCGCCGTGCCGACGACGGCCGGCACCGCAGCCGAGGTAACCATCAACTACGTCATTACCGACGAGGAAAACAAGAAGAAAATGGTCTGCGTCGACGCCAACGACATACCGATGTGCGCCGTCATCGACTGCGAACTGATGATGTCCATGCCGCGCGGTCTCACGGCCGCCACGGGTATGGACGCCCTGACGCATGCCATCGAAAGCTACATCACGCCCGGAGCATGGACGATGAGCGACATGTTCGAGCAGAAAGCCATCGAACTCATCGCCGAGCACCTGCCCGCAGCCGTGGCTGACGGCTCGAATGTCGAGGCGCGCAACGGCATGGCCGAGGCGCAGTACATCGCAGGCATGGGATTCTCGAACGTCGGACTCGGAATCGTACACTCGATGGCGCATCCGCTCGGCGCTTTCTACGACACGCCGCACGGCGTGGCAAACGCTCTGCTGCTGCCCTACGTGATGGAGTACAACGCCGAATCCCCGTCGCGCGCCAAGTACCTCGGCATCGCCAAGGCGATGGGCGTCGACACCGCAGGCATGTCTGTCGACGACGGTGTCGCGGCGGCCGTAAAGGCCGTGCGGAGTCTCTCGCTGAGCATCGGCATTCCGCAGCGTCTGCACGAAATCGGCGTCCGGGAGGAAGATATTCCCGCCCTGGCCGCAGCCGCCTACAACGACGTCTGCACGGGCGGCAACCCCCGCCGGACCTCTGTCGAGGATATCGAACGACTCTACCGCACAGCCTTCTAAGCCATGAACACGTTCTTAGGACTCGTAATCATCGCCCTCGGCTCGTTCTGTCAGTCGAGTTCCTACGTCCCCATCAACAAAGTCCGGGAGTGGTCGTGGGAGAGTTTCTGGCTCGTGCAGGGCATATTCGCATGGCTCGTATTCCCGCTGTCGGGTGCGCTGCTGGCCGTTCCGGCCGGCAGTTCGCTCGGCACCGTACTCTCGGCCGATCCGGCCGCCGCGCTCGAAGCCGCAGGCTACGGCGTACTGTGGGGCGTCGGCGGTCTGACATTCGGACTCTCGATGCGCTACCTCGGCGTGGCCCTCGGACAGTCCGTCTCGCTGGGGACCTGCGCCGGATTCGGGACATTGCTTCCGGCTCTTTTCGGCGGCATGAACCTCTTCGAGGGCAAAGGGCTGGTTTTGCTCCTTGGAGTCGGCATCACGCTGGCCGGCATCGCCGTCATCGGCTACGCAGGTTCGTTGCGCGCACGCAACATGACCGAGCAGGAGAAACGCGCCGCCGTAAAGGACTTCGCACTGACCAAAGGGCTGCTCGTCGCGCTCCTGGCCGGAGTCATGAGCGCCTGTTTCAACCTCGGACTCGATGCCGGGCGTTCGCTGCGAATCGAGGGCGTCAATCCGCTCTTCGCCACGCTGCCCGCCACGCTGGCCGTGACGCTCGGAGGATTCGTCACCAACGCCGTCTACTGCTTTTATCAGAACGCGCGCAACCGAAGTTTCGGCGACTACGCCAAGCGGCCGCTGTGGGGCAACAACCTGCTGTTCTGCGCCCTGGCAGGAGCGTTGTGGTACTCGCAGTTCTTCGGTCTGGCCATAGGGCAGAGCTTCTTCGAACCCGGCTCGGTAGTGCTGGCATTCGCATGGTGTATCCTCATGGCGCTCAACGTCACCTTCTCCAACGTGTGGGGCATGTTGCTCAAAGAGTGGCAGGGCGCAGGACGCAAGACCATGGCCGTGCTGGCCGCGGGGCTCGTGCTGCTGATATTTTCTCTCATATTCCCCAACTTATTCTGATTTTACCATGAAATCCATACTCGAAAACCGCCCGGCCCTCGCGGCCGAAATCGACAAAGTTGCCGAAGTGGCCGGCTACCTCTGGCAGAAGGGATGGGCCGAGCGCAACGGAGGCAACATCTCGGTCAACGTCACCGAACATGTCGACGACGAGATTCGCCGCATGCCCGCCATCTCGGAGCGTTTTCCCATCGGCACCGTACTGCCCGCGCTGAAAGGGTGCTATTTCTTCTGCAAGGGCACCAATCGCCGCATGCGCGACCTGGCCCGCCGACCCATGGAGAACGGCTCCGTCATACGCATCGCCGACGACTGCGCCTCATACGAAATCATCGCCGACGCAGCGGTGAAACCCACCTCCGAACTGGCTGCGCATCTTTCGATGCACGCCAAGATGATAGCCGACGGCAAGGGCTACAAGGCCGCCGTGCACACCCACCCGATAGATTTGGTAGCCATGACCCACAACCCGGAGTTCCTGAAAAAGGACGTGCTGACCGAGCTGCTCTGGTCGATGATTCCCGAGACGAGGGCATTCTGCCCCAAGGGGCTCGGCATCGTACCGTACAAGATGCCCTCGTCGGTCGAACTGGCCGAGGCCACTATCGCGGCGCTCGAAGAGTACGACGTGGTGATGTGGGAGAAACACGGCGTCTGTGCTGTCGGGCCCGATATCTTCGAAGCCTTCGACCAGGTCGACGTGCTCTCCAAAGCCGCGCAGATATACCTGACGGCCCGTTCCATGGGCTTCCGGCCCAGCGGCACGACCCGTGAGCAGATGGACGAACTCCAACGTGCGTTCGACCTATGAGAGCGGCATCGACCCAAGGCTGCGGTCTCGATACGCAGTCCGAACGTTCGCAAACGGGAATCATCCGCCGGCACATCGCGCGACTGGTCGTCGGCATCCTTGCGTTGGGATTCTCAGTCGCAGAATCGCACAATCGCCC
>CAMWIG010000103.1 GCA_947174295.1 uncultured Alistipes sp.
GTCCCGCTGCAACCGAGCCGCAGATCGCTGCCCGACAGCGACGCACACGTAATAGCGCTGGTGTCGTGCGAGACGGGGGCGATACTCGCATGGACCGACTACTTCTTCGGCGAGACGTTCGACGGAATCGACCCGTCGATTTCGCGCAGAATACGCCGCGAGGTGAAGGAGCGAATCACCGACACCTATCTCGCTCACGGCGACCGGTTCTGGTGGACGGGATTCCGCGACAACCCCAACCACACGATAAACAACTGGAATCCGTGGTGCAACTGCAACGTACTGCAATGCTTCCTGCTGCTCGAAGACGACCCCGACCGGCTGGCTGACGCCGTATACCGCACCATGCAGTCGGTCGACCGTTTCCTCAACTACGTCAAGAGCGACGGCGCATGCGAGGAGGGCCCGGCCTACTGGGAAGCCGCAGCAGGCAAGGCCTACGACTATCTTCAAGTGCTGAGCTGGGCAACAGAAGGACGCATCTCGCTGTTCGACGACCCCATGATACGCGACATGGGCACATATCTCCCGCGCTCCTACGTCGGCGACGGATGGGTGGTCAACTTCGCCGACGCCACAGCCCGCGGAGCGGGGCCGGCTCCGCTCATCTACCGATACGGAAAGGCTGTCGGCAGCGAGGAGATGATGCGCTTCGCATCGGCGCTCATCGCCGAAAAGCGCAGCGCCCCCCTCAACTTCGGCCGCGACATGATGCGGACGTTGGAGAACATACGCTTCTGCAACGAGCTGGTCGCAACACCGCCCGAGATGCCGTCGCACGCCTTCACGTGGTATCCCGAAACGGAGTTCTGCTACATGCGTTCGGGCAGTCTGTTCCTTGCGGCAAAGGGCGGGCACAACAACGAAAGCCACAACCACAACGACATCGGAACATTCATCCTGTATGCCGGCAGCGAACCGATACTGCTCGACGCCGGAGTGGGCACCTACACGCGGCAGACGTTCAGCAGCGAACGATACTCCATATGGTCGATGCAGAGCGATTACCACAACCTGCCGAAAATAAACGGAGCGTCGCAGCGCCAGGGTGCCGCCTACAAATCGTCGGGCGTCGTCGCCGACCCGCGCCGCCGAACGTTCTCGCTCGACATCGCAGGAGCCTATCCCGCCGAGGCCGGCATTCGCAGCTGGCGGAGAAGCTACCGGCTGCAAACCGGCGGTGCGACCGTCACCGACGACTTCTCGCTCGACGCACCTGCCGCACCCAATGAACTGCACTTCATGTGCCGCGGCGAAGCCGACATCGCCACTCCCGGCTGCGTGCGCATAACCACGCCTACGGGCAAACAGGCCGAACTGCGGTACGACGCCTCGTGTTTCGAGCCCAGCGTAGAGTCGATTCCTCTGCCCGACCCGCGTCTTTCGAACGTCTGGGGCGACGCGCTGCTGCTATTGACGCGCCTCGCCCTAAACGTCCAGCCTAACGGCAGCTACAAAATAGCTGCCTAAATCGTGAAAAACCCCACCCGCCCCGCGGTGCGGCTCCTGCACCGCGGGCCGGTTTTCCGCAGCCGACGGCACGGCGAAAGTTCTCTGCGACAGAGTCCGCCCATCGCATTCGGGCGCAGCCCGCGCTCCGGCGAATAGGCCCCGGATACAAAAAAGCGGCGACGGTACGATTGCATTTCGATTTTTTTCGCTATATTTGTAGATAGTGAAAAGAGATCGCCTCGATGAACACGGCCGAAACCGACCTATGAAGGGGCTGTCGACCTAACCCAAAGCCATGAACCGATTTTTCGCCATCCTGCCGTCTCTGTTCGCGCTGTTCGCGGGAGTAACCGGCACGGCAGCACACGAATTCAACTACCGGCATATCGGTGTGGAGGAGGGGCTGTCGCACTACTCGGTAATTTCGATATATATCGACGAACGCAACCTCATATGGGTCGGAACCCCCGAAGGGCTCAATCTCTGGTCGGGGTACGACTTCACGTCGTTCAAGACCGACCCCGACAATCCCGAATCGCTGTTCTGCGACAACATACTGCGCATCACCGGCGACCGCAACGGAAAAATATGGATACAGACGCTAGACGGAGTCGCCGAATACGACGTGCGCAACAATCGGTTCACGACCCTCCGCACGGGCGAAGGATACCAGATATGCTACGACGGAAAGCTCTATCTCGCCCGGCAGAACGTCATCGAATGCTCGGACGGGCAGAACATCGAACCGTTCTACGCTCTCTGCGACACCTCGGCCGAGATATCGGTGCTCTACGTCGATGCCCGGGGGCGGAATCTGCTCGTCGGCACACGCAACCACGGACTATACCGGCTGCACAGATGCGCCGACGAGGCCATCGAGGAGTGCCACGTAATACCCGACCTCTCGGTCACATCCGTCTATCGCGACTCGCAGGGCCGATACTGGGTCGGCACCGAAAAAGAGGGGCTGTTCCTCTCGGAAGACGACATGCACAGCTTCGAGCAGTTCGTCTGTTCGGCCAACGACCCGGGTTCGATAAGCTCCGATTTCATCCGCACCTTCTGCGAGGATTTCTCAGGACAGCTCTACATAGGCACCTTCGACGGATTCTGCACCTTCGATGCCGGCAGCCGCACGTTCTGCCGCCACTCGGCATTGGGACGATATGCCGACCTGGGCCATAAGAACGGAATAGAATCGACATCGGTGTGGAGCATCGTCGACGACTGCCAGAACAATCTCTGGATAGGCACCTACTTCGAAGGACTCTATTACTTCGACCCGGCCCACAACTCCTACCGCAAATACATCGTCTCCGACGACGAACGAAACGGACTCAGCTCGCCAATAGTCAGCGGAATCACCGAAGACGAGCACGGAAACCTCTACATAGCCACCGAAGCCGGCGGATTCTGCCACTACGACCGCAAGACGGGACGCTACCGGCATGTGAGGATGCGGAGCAATCCGATCGCCAAGGGGGGGGGTACGTACAATAATATCAAGAATCTGCACTACGACTGCTCGCGTCGGGCGCTGTGGCTCGGAACCCATCTCGGCGGACTGTTCCGCTACGACACCGGGTCGGGACGTCTGCGGCAGTATGCCCTGCCGACACTGTCGGCAAAAGACACACGCTCGCAAATCGTAAGACAAATCGCACCGTGGCAAAACCGGCTGCTGCTCGCGACGCATGCCGGAGTGTGGGTATTCGACCCCGAGGCCGAACGTTTCGAGCGGCTCACGAAGGCCGACAACGGAGGCATCGTCAGCGAACTGTGCATAGCCCGGAACGGCCGAGAACTATGGCTCGCAGGAAAGCAGCCGCTGCTCTACCGCTACGACTTCGCCGGTCAGCGCATGCTCTCCTATCGGTTCGGAGCCGAAAACTCGCTGTCGGGCAACCTCTCGGCTTCGCACCTCTACGAAGATTCGCAAGGACGGATATGGATAGGCACCGAGAACGACGGCATCTATCTCTTCCACCCCGAAGAGGCCCGGTTCGAGCACCTGAACAACTTTTCCAGCAACCGCATATGCAGCATCGCCGAGTTGTCCGACGGTCGCTTCGTCGTCACGGCGAACAACGGCATCAACATCCTCGACTACCGAACGCAAAGCATACTGAAACAGCAAACGCGGCGCGAGGTGCCGTTGCAGATGATAAACCAGGATGCGCTCTTCATCGCTTCGGACAGCACGCTCTTCGTGGGCGGAATCGACGGCATGATTTCGTTCCGCATGGAGAATATCGCCACGGCGAAGCACTCCACGCAGCTATTCCCGATGAGCATACATATCGACAACCGCGAACAGCCGCTCGGAATGCTCGCCGGCAAAAGCCATCGGCAGGAGCTGCGGCTCTCCTCGGCACGCATGTCGACGCTATCGGTGAAATACGCGGTTCCCGGCCTCGCGTTCACCTCGATGAATCTCGAATACCGTCTTCACCGCAGCGACGAGGATACGTGGGCTTCGATGCCGAATGACAACACCGTAACCCTGGCGAATCTCCAACCGGGACGCTACGAGTTGCAGGTGCGCGCCATCGACAAAAACGGCAAAATAGCAGCCACCCATGCCTTCACGCTGCGCATTCTGCCTCCATGGTACAACAGCTGGTGGGCATGGATGCTGTACGCCCTGTTCTTCGGCGCGATGCTGTTCTTCGTCGTCCGCTGGCGCCTGAACCACATGCAGCTGCTCACTTCGCTGGAATACGAACGCCAACGCAGCCGCGACATCGAGGAGCTCGGCAAGAGCAAACTGCGCTTCTTCACCAACGTAGCACATGAGTTCCGCACTCCGCTGACGGTCATCATCGGCCACATAGAATCGCTGATACAGCTGCGAATATCCGACCCGCGGATATACAGAAAGATGATGCTCATATACAAAAGCAGCATGAGCCTGCGCAATCTCACGGGCGAGCTGCTCGACTTCCGCAAACACGAGCAGGGTTTCATGAAAATTTCAGCCGCGGAGAACGACATGGTGCGCTTCCTGCGCGAAAACTACACGCTCTACCGCGAATACGCCCTCACGCAAGGAATCGAGATGCAGTTCCGCACATCGCACGACCGAATACTCGTGTGGTACGACGAACGGCAGATGCAGAAGGTAATCAACAATCTGCTGTCAAACGCACTGAAATACACCGAACGGGAGAACGGCCGAATAGCGATCGGCATATCGGCCTCGGCCGACGAAGCCGTCATCCGGGTAGAAGACAACGGCAAGGGCATTCCGGCCGAGGAGCTGGAACTCATCTTCCAGAGGTTCTATCGCACCGATACGGTGCACATAGGCTCGGGCATAGGTCTGGCGCTTACAAAAGGAATCGTCGAACTGCACGGAGGAAAAATCGAGGTCGAGAGCGTCGAAGGCGAAGGCTCGGCCTTCATCGTGCGCTTGAAACTGGGCCGTGCGCATCTGAACGAAGGCCAGATTGCCGAGGGCGAGAGCACTCTGCTACACCATCCGTCGCACGAGGCCGTTCAGCAAATCGAAACCGAAGCTTCGCTCGCCGAAGCAACCGCGGCAGACGCCGATTTGGCGGAGACCGTGGCTCCCGAAATGCCGAAGGAGCAGAAGAGATACCGCATGCTCGTGGTCGAAGACGACCCCCACCTGCGCGAGCTGCTCGGCGAGATATTCCGCGACCACTACGAGGTCGAAATCGCCGTGGACGGGATCGACGCTCTGGAACGCATGAAGAGCTTCATGCCCGACATCATCGTAAGCGACATAGTGATGCCCCGCATGAACGGTCTCGAACTCTGCAAAGCCGTCAAAACCGATTTCGACACCAGCCACATACCGTTCGTAGCGCTCACGGCATACGCCTCGACATCGAACAACATTCTCGGATTTCAGGTCGGCGCGGACGACTACATCACCAAACCGTTCAATGCGAACATTCTCATCTCACGCTGCAACAACCTGATAAACAGCCGTATCGTGCTCAGAGAAAAGTTCAGCCGCCAGCAGCATGTCGAACCTCAGAACCTGGTCTACACCAAACTGGACCGTGAGTTCCTCGACCGCGCAATGGCCGTAATCGAGGCAAATATCCGCAATCCCGAATTCAGCATCAACCAATTCGCCAAGGAGATGTGCATGGCACGAACAAAACTCTTCGTGAAGCTCAAAGCCATCTCGGGACAGACACCCTCGGAGTTCATCATGACGATAAAGCTGCGCCGTGCGGCCGACATGCTGCTCAACAACAGCGAATTCAACGTGACCGACATCTGCGACCAGCTGGGATTCAGCACGTTGCGCCATTTCAGCAAGTGCTTCAAGGACACCTACCACATCAGTCCCATGCAATACCGGCGCCGCCGCGGCAAAATCGAGAAAGACGACGAAGCCTGACCGCTCCCATCGTCCACTACCGCCCCACCGAATAACTGCCCGGCCAGGATAACCCGTCCGGCAGCACTATCCATGCCGGGTGCGCCTCTCGCCGAACCGCTCTTCCGACCGCCCCCGATGCACCGCAACTGTACGGCATCGCAGACGCTCAGCTCCTTCTCCACAAACCGTCGAAACCCTCAAAGTAGCGCTGTCCGCCCGAAGTGCTCCAACCTGAACTATCAATAGTATCGACCAAAGAGCCGTTTTCATAGAGTTCATACTCTTTATGCGATGCCGAAGCACCGCTGAATGGACTCATCAGCAGCAATACGATAACCATCAGAGAGAATATCATCAGCGCAACTGTAATTGCCAACACCATGAACGGCACGAAGGTGAGTACGAATGTCAGCGGATATAAGATTAAAGGCAGAAGATTTCGGCCTGCAATACAGATGATAAGCAATATCAGAAACGCCAGCGCCTGCACACCGCCGAATACGAGGAATGCCGTATCGGCAGACTCAGGCGCGAAGTTGAGACATACTGCCACAGGAATCGCTGTAATGACCGACATGACGAGGTGTCCCATCGCAAAAGAGGTACCGCCCCCCGTTGCACCGCTGAGCAGAACCACCATCACATGCCACAGTGCCGACGGAGACGACAGCAGTAATAATCCGACAATCAAATCGAATATGAATACATCGAACCCTGCCGGCTGCAATGGTTCGCACACACAAAAAGCAAATACGACAGCCGGAGAGAACAGCAGCAGCAACAGATAATGCCACCAGGCAATCTCAACCGAGGCATAAATTATCAAAGCCAACACCCAAATCAGAACCGAGGCGATACAAAGCCCCCAGGTTCTTGTCTCCCTGCTGTCGTAACGCGCCCTCAGCTCCTCTAAGAACGAAAATACAGCGGCACAATGCTGATCGGCAGCATGAAGCTTGCCGGCAAGAGTCGGCGGCGGAACTATAATCACTTCACTCGTCATGGCAATGAAGGAGTTGTGTACATACCCCGTTTTGCCATCGGCTGTCTTCACACGATACCAATCGCCGTCACGACTAAGCGCATCGACCTCCTCTCCCAACGGAATCTGTCCGATAGCCGCAGTAGAAGACGATGCCCCCGCCCGCAGGTTGACTGCACTCTTCACATTAGCGATCCTATAATGATACACTGTCTTTTTTACCTCAGTGTCTCCGCAGGCAACGACAAACATCGAGCAGAATAGCAGAACGGCGAGTATCAGCAATTTTCGTTTCATTTCCGAATGTATTATCTTACGAATGCAAATATATTAAAAACAGTTCGTTATTTCGGTATCAATACCTATTTTCATATCTTCCGACAGATTTTAACGGCCATGAGAATACCGTACAAAGTCCGGACATCCGGCAAAACGAGCGGAGACGGGCGAAGCACGGATGTTGCGAAATGACGGCGGCGAGAAACTTTTTCCCGAACGGAGGTGATGAAACGAAAC
>CAMWIG010000104.1 GCA_947174295.1 uncultured Alistipes sp.
GATATTCGGCAGCGGTTCGCTGCTCGAAGACCTCGTCAAATATGTGCGGGCAGGCCGTCAGTGCCGTCTGATTCTGGTCGGCGACAGCGCGCAGCTGCCGCCGGTCGGCTGCGACGATTCGCCGGCGCTCGACCCGGCCCGTCTGTCGGAGTTCGGCGATGTGGAGTATGCCTCCATGGACGAGGTCGTGCGGCAGGAGTCTCAGTCGGGCATTCTGTTCAATGCCACCATGGTTCGCTGCATGCTCGAAAACGGGCTCTACGAGGTTCCCCGCTTCGAGATGAGCTATCCCGACATCGAACGGGTGGAGGGCGGCGAGTTTCTCGAAAAGCTGCAAGAGTGCTACGACCGCTACGGCCGCGACGAGACCATCGTCATCACACGCTCGAACAAACGCGCCAACCGCTATAACGAGGGTATCCGGCGCTACGTGCTCGCGGCCGAGGAGGAGATCGAAAGCGGCGACATGCTCATGGTCGTGAAGAACAACTATCACTACACCGAACGCATCGAGGATTGCCCGATGAACTTCATGGCCAACGGCGACATCGCGCGGTTGGTTCGTCTGCGCCGTTTCGAGGATTTCTACGGTTTCCGCTTCGCGAACGCAGTCCTTTCGTTCGCCGACTACGACGATTTGGAGGTCGAGTGCAAAATCCTGCTCGACACCATTTCTTCCGAGTCGCCGTCGCTCACCCGCGAGGAGAACCAGCGTCTTTTCGCCGAGGTCGAGAAGGATTACCTCGACATAAAGAGCAAGATTAAGCGCTTTAAGGAAATTCGTGACAATCCGCATTTTAATGCCGTTCAGGTGAAGTTTTCCTACGCCGTTACCTGCCATAAGTCGCAGGGCGGACAGTGGAGTGCCGTGTTCGTCGACCGCTGCCTTTTCGGCGACGAGCCCATGACGCGCGACATGATGCGCTGGCTCTATACGGCTCTCACCCGTGCTACTGAAAAGTTGTACCTCGTAAATTTCGACGACAGATTTTATGAATAACACCGAACTGCACCCGCTCGCTCCGTTTCTGCCGGCCGGGGCGCGCATCCTTATGCTCGGCAGCTTCCCTCCGCAGCGCCACCGCTGGTCGATGGATTTCTTCTACCCGAACCTTCAAAACGACATGTGGCGCATCGTGGGGCATCTGTTTTTCGGCGACCGCAACCACTTCCTCACTTCCGACGGCCGGCATTTCGACCGTGAACGCATCGTCGGGTTCTGCACAGAGCGCGGCATTGCTCTGTACGATACGGCTGTCGAGGTTATACGCCTTAAAAACAACGCATCCGACAATTTTCTTCAAGTAGTCCGCGAGGTCGATTTGCGCTCGCTGCTCGATTGCATTCCCGACTGCCGCGCAATCGTCACCACGGGGCAGAAAGCCACCGACACGCTCTGCGCGCTCGTCTCCTGCGAACAGCCGCCGATAGGAGGCAGCGTCGAATTCGACTTTGCCGGCCGACGCATGCGCCTCTACCGCATGCCTTCCTCGTCGCGCGCCTATCCCCGGCCGGTCGAGTGGAAAGCCGATTTCTACCGTCCGATGTTCGAGGCCGAAGGTGTTCTGCGGTAGGCTCGCAGGGCGTTCAGGGCGCGTATTTGTCGAAAAAAATCTGTGCGCCGGTTTTTATTCTCGGCGGATTTCTCCTATCTTTGCATGTCAACCAAACTTTGGTAAGAAGTGGCTACTGATAAGAAAACAGAGAAGAAATACGTCGAAACGCCCCTGATGAAGCAGT
Organism: uncultured Alistipes sp.; assembly: GCA_947174295.1. GTDB lineage: Bacteria > Bacteroidota > Bacteroidia > Bacteroidales > Rikenellaceae > Alistipes. Next base: position 1,741 of record CAMWIG010000104.1, read on the forward strand.
ACTATTCCATCAAGGCGGTTCATCCCGATGCCATACTTTTGTTCCGCGTCGGTGACTTTTACGAAACATTCGGCGAGGATGCCATCAAAGCGAGCGGCATCCTCGGAATCACGCTCACGCGCCGTGCCAACGGCGCCGCATCGTATGTCGAGCTGGCGGGCTTTCCCTACCATGCCGTCGACACCTACCTCCCGAAGCTGGTTCGCGCCGGCGAGCGCGTCGCCATCTGCGAGCAGCTCGAAGACCCGAAACTCGTCAAGGGGCTCGTCAAACGCGGCGTCATCGAGCTCGTCACTCCGGGCGTCGTCCTGGGCGACAACATATTGGCCAACAAGGAGAACATCTAACTTTCGGCGGTATATTTCTGCCGTCATTCCACCGGCGTGGCGTTCCTCGACATCTCGACCGGCGAGTTCTACGCGGCCGAAGGAACGGACTCCTATGTCGACAAACTTCTGTCGAACCTCGCCCCGAAGGAGATTATCTACCAGCGCGGCTATGAAGACCGCTTTTCGGATTCGTTCGGCGGCAAGTACTACACCTATCGGCTCGACGACTGGGTATTCTCCGAGGATGTCAACCGCGACAAACTGTGCAAGCAGTTCCGCACGCAGTCGCTCAAAGGCTTCGGCATCGAGAGCTTCACGTCGGGCATCTCGGCTGCGGGAGCAATCCTCTATTACCTCGAATTCACCGAGCACCGCAATATAGGCCATATAACCTCCATCTCGCGTATCGACCGCGACGACTACGTGTGGGTAGACAAGTTCACGATTCGCAATCTCGAACTCTTCTCCTCGAACTCCATGCGCGAGCGTTGCGGATTCGCCGATGTCATCGACCGCACCCGCACGCCCATGGGCGGCCGGCTTCTGAAACGATGGATTGCCATGCCTATAAAGGACGTGGCGCGAATCGACGGGCGCCTGGACATAGTCGAGCGTTTCGTCGACGATTCGGAACTTGCCGAAGCTGTCGCCGAGCAGGTCGGCATGATAGGCGATTTGGAGCGTATCGGCTCGCGCATCGCAGCCGGCAAGGTCACGCCGCGCGAGCTCGTCCAGCTCAAAAATTCGCTTTCGGCCGTCGAGATGCTCAAAGCCGTGCTGGAATCGACCGACAGCGACCGTCTGCATGAGATGGCCGGCCGCATCGACTGCCTCACGGCCCTTCGCGACCGTCTGGCATCGGAGATATATCCCGACCCGTCCAACAACCAGATTCAGAAGGGCGGCGTCATCGCCGACGGTGTCGACGCCGAGCTCGACGACCTTCGCCGCATCGCGCTTCACGGCAAGGACGTACTCGTGCGCATACAGCAGCGGGAGAGCGATGCAACGGGTATTCCGTCGCTCAAAATCAGCTATAACAACGTTTTCGGCTACTATATCGAGGTGCGCAACGCCCACAAGGACAAGGTGCCCGACACATGGATTCGCAAGCAGACGCTTACCAATGCCGAGCGTTACATCACTGCCGAGCTCAAAGAGTACGAGGAGAAGATTCTCGGAGCCGAGGAGCGCATCCTCGCCATCGAGCTGCGCATCTACAATGAAATCGTCGCGTTCGCATCCCGGTCGCTTGCGGCTTTGCAGCACGATGCCGCCGTCGTGGCCCGCATCGACTGCCTGCAATCGTTCGCCGCGATAGCCCGCGAGCGACACTACGTCCGTCCGACTCTTGACGAGGGCAAGCGCATCGAGATTCGGCAGGGCCGCCACCCGGTCATCGAGACTCTTATGGCGGTGGGCGAGGAGTATATCCCCAACGACATCATGCTCGACGACAGCGACCAGCAAATCGTCATGATTACGGGCCCCAACATGTCGGGTAAGTCGGCATTGCTGCGACAGACGGCGCTCATTATCCTCATGGCCCAGATGGGCTCGTTCGTCCCCGCCGAGTCGGCGCATATCGGTGTGGTGGACAAGATTTTCACCCGCGTAGGCGCATCGGACAACATCTCGCAGGGCGAATCCACCTTCATGGTCGAGATGTTGGAGTCGGCCAGCATCCTGAACAACATCTCCGACCGCAGCATCGTGCTGCTCGACGAGATAGGCCGCGGCACGAGCACCTACGACGGCATCTCCATAGCATGGGCCATGGTCGAGTATCTCCACAACCAGCCGTCGGTGCGCGCCAAAACCCTCTTCGCGACGCACTACCACGAGCTCAACGAGATGGAGCAGATGTATCCGCGCGTGAAGAACTACCACGTGAGCGTCAAGGAGGTGAACAATACCATCATCTTCCTGCGCAAGCTCGTCCGCGGCGGTACGGAGCATTCGTTCGGTATTCACGTGGCCCGCATGGCCGGCATGCCGAAGTCGGTGGTCGGCCGAGCCGAGGAGATACTCAAAAGCCTCGAAGTGGTCTACGGCAACAACGAAATCGTACCCACGCAGAGCCCTCGCAAGAAGAAACAGCCGTCGGTTCGCGATGCCGCCGAGAAGAGCGAAGCCGCCGGCATGCAGCTCTCGATGTTCCAGCTCGACGACCCCGTACTGGTGCAGATTCGCGACCAGATAAAGGGTCTCGACATCAACTCTCTGACGCCTATCGAGGCACTTAATAAACTGAACGAGATAAAGAAAATAACAGGAATATGACATTGCGCCCAATACCCCGTCTCCGCCGCACTGCGGTTCTCGCCGCTTCCGCCGCAGTTGCCTTCGCAGCGTTCGCACAGACACCCGAGGCCGTTTTCGACAAACTGAGCAAACGCTACTCCTATGTCGGCGACGCTTATTACGGCCGTATCGTAGTCTGCACCGGCACGCCAAATGCCGGCACTCCCGGCCGGTTCGTCCATGACTGCCGGTTCGGATATTTCGACACGGCGGGGCAGAGGGCTATCCCGTTGCAGTTCGACTACGCCTCCGACTTCATCGACTCCGTAGCGCTGGTAGGCATCGACTGTGACGGTGTCCGCAAATTCGGCTATATCGGCATCGACGGCGGGTTCGTCATTCCTGCGGAGTACGACGACGCCATGATTCCGCAGTCGGGATTTCTGAAAGTGATGCGCAAAACCGATGCCGGCAAAATGTACGGCTATCTCTCAGCGTCGGGCGAGACCGTCATACCGTTGGAGTATCCCGACATCATGAAGCCGTCGGAAGGATTCATCTGCGCCGCGCGCGGCCGTTGGGTCGAGAAGGAGGGCCGCAAGAGAATCGACGGCAAGTACGGCTATCTGGACTATGCCGGGAATACTGTCATCCCGTTCGAATATTCCGACGCGCACTCGTTCCGCAACGGTATGGCGGCCGTCGCCGTGCCGGGCAAATACTACGACAAGTGGGGGTTCATCGACACGGCGGGACGCATGCGCGTGGAGTGCAAATACTATCGTGCCGAAGGATTCTCCGAAGACCGCGCCGCCGTGGCGCGAGTCATCGGCGGCAAACTGCGCTATGGGTTCATCGACCCCGACGGCGAGGAGGTCATACCTCTGAAATACTTCTCCGTGCGCGGCTTTCGCGACGGCTACACTCTTGTCAGCGAGTTCGTCGATGGCGGATTCGCCCCTTTCTACATCCTCGACAAGTGGGGTAACTCGCAGCTGCGCTATCCGCTCTACGACGTGAACGACAGCGGCCGCTACGGACACATGACGGCTGCCGTTGCCGACTCGACGGGATTGTTGCGCTACGGCATGCTCGACAAGTACGCCCGCCAAATCATTCCGTTCGAATATGACAGAATAACCATATTCACCGAGTGGGACCCGAAACGCAGACAGTGGAACGAGGTAGGCATAGCCGTCAAGGACAATATCGAGTACTCGTTCGACATCTACCGCGGCCGTCGCAACTGATTTTTCGCAGCCAGGTATATGTCGCTGGCGTCTTCGCAATCCGTTTTTCCGACTCCGCCGCCGATTCCGATGCCGGACGTCATTGCTCCCGGAGACCGCGAATCCCTGGTGTGAGAGATGGCATCCTGCGCGTCGCATGTCAAATGCACGGCTTTGCAACTCCGGCGGATAATCCATGAACGCTCCGCATGCAATAGCTCTAAAAGTTTTATCCCGCACAGTCAACGACTGTGCGGGATAACTTATTTGTCTCAGGCGGCTCTGTTCCGACTCCGGCGCACCGAAGCACTCCGTGTCAGTATTTGCTTTCGGCCGAAAACGGCATATGCTGTCCATGCACGCCGAACGGTGCGCGTCTGCTTCGAAGCTCGCCCGGCGTCCGAGATGAAGGCGCGAGCCGGAGTCGAGTCCGCCTGCGGGGCGGATGACTCTTCGCCCAGTACTATTTCTGAATGAGCGAGCGAATGTTCTGAATGAGCATCGCCACGGCCACGGAGTTGAAACCGCCCTCGGGGATTATGACATCGGCGTACTTCTTCGACGGCTCGACGAACTCCTCGTGCATGGGTTTCACGGTCGAGGTATATTGCTGAATGACCGACTGCATCGTGCGGCCGCGGTCGCACACGTCGCGCAGGATGCGCCGAGCCAGACGCAGGTCGGCGTCGGTGTCGACATAGACCTTGATGTCCATCAGGTCGCGCAGCTCCTTGTTCTCGAATATCAGAATACCGTCGATAATCAGCACGCGCGACGGCTTCACGGGCACGGTCTCCTCCATGCGCGTATGTTCGACGAACGAGTAGACGGGATGTTCGATAGGTACGTTGTTCTTCAATGCGCGGATATGCTCCACGAGCATGTCGGTATCGAATGCCTGCGGGTGGTCGTAGTTCAGCCGCGTGCGTTCTTCATACGTCAGCTCGGGATGAGCCTTGTAGTAGTAGTCGTGGCAGAGAGTGGCCACGTCATCGCCCTCGAATGCCTCTTGCAGCCGTTTTACGAGGGTGCTTTTTCCTGAGCCGGTACCTCCGGCAACTCCGATTACGGTAACGTCCATGACAATTTGAGTTTTGGTAGTTATCTGTTTCGTAATATCGCTTCATACCATGAAAAAAAGGATTGCGACCGGCTGGCGGTGCAATCCTTTTTTTCGAATGTTTCCTATGCGTCGATGTTCGCGTAATGAGCGTTCTTCTCGATAAATTCGCGGCGGGGCGGCACGTCGTCGCCCATGAGCATCGAGAATATACGGTCGGCCTCGGCCGCATTCTCGATATTCACCTGGCGCAGTATGCGCGTCTCGGGATTCATCGTAGTCTCCCACAGTTGGTGGGCGTTCATCTCACCGAGACCTTTGTAGCGCTGTACGTGCGTGCCTTTCGAGCCGAACTCTTCGGTGATGGCGTCGCGCTCCTTGTCCGTCCAGCAGTAACGCTCCTGCTTGCCCTTCTTGACGAGGTAGAGGGGCGGGGTGGCGATGTAGATATGGCCGTTTTCGATGAGCTCCTTCATCTTGCGGAAGAAGAACGTCAGCATGAGCGTCGCGATGTGGCTTCCGTCGACATCGGCATCGGTCATGATGATGATTTTGTCGTAACGCAGCTTTTCGAGATTCAGCGCCTTCGAATCCTCCTCGGTGCCTATCGTAACGCCCAGAGCGGTGAACATGTTCTTTATCTCCTCGTTCTCCCACATCTTGTGCTCCTGGG
>CAMWIG010000105.1 GCA_947174295.1 uncultured Alistipes sp.
CTATCATCTCGACTGCTTTGAGCAGCTTCACGTCGCCCGTAATGGAGTCGAAATCGCCGGGTTTGGTGCCAGTGTCGGAGAGCATGCGGCGCAGCGCCGGGTAGAGGATTCCTTTCGCGAGCGACGACTTGCCCGAGCCGCTGACGCCCGTGATGCAGGTCATCACGCCGAGCGGTATGCGGACGTCGATGTTTTTCAGGTTGTTCTCGCGCGCGCCGTGAATCTCGATGTAGTTGCTCCAACCGCGCACCGTCCGCGGAACCTCTATCGCGCGACGCCCGGTGAGGTAGTCGGCCGTGAGGCTCGTGCCGCTGTCGAGAAGCCGGGCCGTATCGCCGGCGAATACCACCTCGCCTCCGTCGTACCCCGCCTTGGGGCCTATGTCTACTATGTAGTCGGAGGCGCGGATGACCTCCTCCTCGTGCTCGACGACGATGACGGTGTTGCCGATGTCGCGCAGTTGTTCGAGCACCTTGATAAGGCGGTGCGTGTCGCGCGGATGCAGTCCGATGCTCGGCTCGTCGAGAATGTAGAGCGACCCCACGAGGTTGCTTCCGAGCGACGTGGCGAGGTTGATGCGCTGGCTCTCGCCGCCCGAGAGGGTCGACGACAGCCGGTCGAGCGTGAGATAGCCCAGACCCACGTCGGAGAGGTATTGCAGGCGGTTGCGTATCTCGACGATGATTCGTTCCGCGGTCTTCGCGTCGTGCTCGTCGAGCGACAGACCGTCGAAGAATCCGATGAGCGAGTCGACGTTCATGCGCACCAGCTCGGCGATGTTCTTTCCGCCCACGCGGACGTAGAGCGCCTCCCTGCGCAGGCGGCTGCCGCCGCACTCGGGGCAGAGCGTTTTGCCCGTGTAGCGGGCCTTCATCACGCGGAACTGAATCTTGCGGCGTTCGCTGTCGATGTAGTCGAAAAAGTCGTTCAATCCCTTGAAATAGTCGTTGCCGCGCCACAGAAGCATCTTCTGCTCGGGAGTCAGGGCATGGAACGGTGTGTGTATCGGGAAGTCGAACAGATAGGCGTTGGCGACGAGCTGGTCTTTCCACCAGCTCATGGTCTCGCCGCGCCAGCATGCGACGGCACCTTCGTATATGGTCTTGCTCTTGTCGGGAATGACCAAATCCTCGTCGATGCCGACAACCTTGCCGTAACCCTCGCACCGGGGGCACGCCCCGATCGGATTGTTGAAGCTGAACATGTGTTCGCTCGGGCGGTCGAACGATATTCCGTCGGCTTCGAAGCGCGACGAGAACTCGCGCATGCCACCCTCTTCCGAGTCGGAGATTATGTGACAGATGCCCTCGCCGTAGGAGAATGCGCGGGCTACCGAGTCGCGTATGCGGGTCGGCTGGTCTTCGTCGTCGGGCGACACTTTTATGCGGTCGACGACAATCGACACTTCGGCGGCATCGGTCGCAGAGTCGACGGTAGGCAGAAAATCCTCGATGAGCATCGTGCGTCCGCCGGCGTGTATGCGCATTATGCCGTCGGCGAGCAGCAGCGTGAGACGCTCGATGAGCCCCTGTCCCGGAGCGAGCGTCAGCGGAGCCGCCACGGCCGCGCGCGCTCCGTCGCCGAGCGAGAGAATGTATTGCGCCACGTCGTCCACGTCGTAACACTTCACCTCGCAGCCCGAAACGGGCGAATAGGTGTGTCCGATGCGGGCGAAAAGCAGCTTCATGTAGTCGTAGATTTCGGTCGACGTGCCGACCGTCGATCTCGGATTGCGCGTGTTGACCTTCTGCTCGATGGCGATGGCCGGTGCGATGCCCGTTATGACGTTGACGTCGGGCTTGCCTATCTTTCCCAGAAACTGCCGTGCATAGGCCGACAGCGACTCCACGTAGCGGCGCTGTCCCTCGGCGAAAATTGTGTCGAAGGCGAGCGTCGACTTTCCCGAGCCGGAGAGGCCGGTCACGACGACCAGCTTGTTGTGGGGTATGTCGACCGATATGTTTTTCAGGTTGTGGACGCGCGCGCCCTGTATGTGTATGGTTTTGTCGTTTGCCATTATTCGATGTCGAGGCTCAGTCCCTCGACCTTTTTAAGTTTGCCCGTCAGGCTGTCGGCGCGGCTTGCGCGTATGGCCAGACGCATCGTGCACAGATTGTCGAACTCCTGTCCGCGGACAGTCGGCTGTTCCTCCTTGACTATGCGCATAACGTCGTTCATGACGATGTATGGGTACTCTATGCGCATCGCGACGTCGACCGTCCGCTCCACGACGGTGCTCGCCGCGATGACTTCGGCCGTGGAGTCCTTATATGCCGCTATCAGTCCCGGCACTCCGAGCTTGGTTCCGCCGAAGTATCGCACGACGACCACCAGGCAGTCCGTGAGCGAGTTGGAAAGCAGCTGCCCGAGAATCGGCCGGCCGGCCGTGCCCGACGGTTCTCCGTCGTCGTTGGCGCGGAACTGCTCGCCCTTGGGACCGAGGCGCCATGCGTAGCAGTGGTGCGTGGCGTCGTAGTAGCGTTTGCGCAGGGAGTCGAGGTGTTCGCGTATCTGCTCCTCGTTCGTTACCGGGTAGGCGTATGCGAGGAACTTGCTGCTGCGCTCCTTGTACACCGCCTCCGCCGGGGCGTCGATAGTGAGATAGGAATCCTCCATTGCCCTGCTGCCCTATCTTACCTTGGTGAAGAGTCTGTTCCAGCGGATGTTGGCCGGGAAGCTCTTGTCCCTGTCGAGCGACAGCCAGATGAACGACGCCTTGCCGACGACGTGGTCCTCCGGCACGAATCCCCAGAAACGCGAGTCGGCCGAGTTGTGGCGGTTGTCGCCCATCATGAAGTAGTAGTCCATGGCGAATGTGTAGCTGTCGGCGGGTGCGCCGTCGATTGTTATCGTTCCGTCGTCGGCCACCGCGAGCTCGTGGCCCTCGTAGACCTCGATTATGCGGCGGTAGAGCGGCAGATTGTCCGTCGTGAGCTCCACCGTCGAGCCTTTGGCGGGTACCCACAGCGGGCCGAAGTTGTCCTGCGTCCAGCGATAGCGGCCGTCGTGCGGGAAGACGTCGTCGTTGCCTATGAATCGGCGTATGGACACGACATTGTCCATGGCGGCCAGCGCTTCGGCGCTCTCCTCGGTCGTGGTGATGTAGTAGAGCGAGTTGTAGACTCCGTATTCGGTGATGCCTAGGCGGTCGAGCGCGTATTTGGTGATGGGCGTCGAGGTGCCGACTATGTAGGTGTACTGTTTTGCCGGAATGGCAGCCTGAGGCTCTCCGTTCACGAATACTTCGCCGTCGACGATGCGCAGCGTGTCGCCCGGAATGGCGACGCAGCGTTTGATGTAGTGTTCGCGCTTGTCGACGGGGCGGGTTATGATTTCGTGCTCGGCATTCAGGCGGCGGCGCCCCTCTTCGCGGCCGAACAGACGTTCGTAGTCGCGCACTATGTCGTAGTAGGTCACGGCCTGATTGTCGAGCAATACGCTGTCGCCGGCCGGGAAGTTGAAGACAACCACGTCGTTGCGCTCGACATTTCCCAGGCCTTTGAGACGGTGATACGGCCATTTCACGCATTCGGAGAACGATTTCGCACTCTGCGAGAACGGCATGGTGTGGTGCACGAACGGCATGGCGACGGGCGTATTGGGCATCTTCGGGCCGTAGGCCGCCTTGCTGACGTAGAGATAGTCGCCTATGAGCAGCGACTTCTCCATCGACGACGACGGAATGACGTACATCTGGAAGAGGAATATATGCACCAGCGAGGCTACGACCGTGGCGAAAACCAAAGCGTTGACCCACTCGTAGACGGTCTTGTACGTCTTGCTGCGGCGGCACATCTCGTCGTTGCGATGCCATACGTAGCGGTAGAACAGACGCGATATGTAAGCGTCGTAAATCAGCGGAATGCCGAGCAGAAACCACAGGTTGCCCGTCCATACCACGAACCAGAGCGTGTAGAGAACGGCGGCCAGAGCGAATCCTACCCAGCGATTCGATAACAGTGCGCGTAACTTGTTCATCGTGTTGTCTCTATTTTTTTGTTATTTCAATAGGTCGTCCATGGTGTAGACACCGCTCTTGCCGCACAGAAACTCTGCCGCAAGTACGGCTCCCATAGCCAGCGTGCGGCGATTCTTGATAGTGTGGCGGATTTCGAGGCGGTCGTCCTCCGATTCGTAGACTACGGTGTGGATTCCCGGCACTTCGCCCTCGCGTATCGACTCGACGGCGATTTTCGACCCGTCGCAGCTCGTCGGAGCGTTTACCCACCCCTGTTTGCGGTCGAGCCCGGCGACGATGCCTTCGGCGAGGGTGATGGCCGTGCCGCTCGGCGCGTCCTTCTTGTGGATGTGGTGCGTTTCGGATATGGAGACATCGTATCCGCCGAATGCGTTCATCATCTCGGCCAGACGGCGGTTGAGACGGAACATCAGATTCATGCCTATGCAGAAGTTCGATGCGTAGAACAGCGCTCCGCCCTTCGTGCGGCACAGCTCCTCCATTTCGGGCAGACGGTCGGTCCAACCCGTGGTGCCGCTCACTACCGCAGCGCCGCAGTCGAGGCACGTGCGTATGTTTGCGGCGGCTGTGGCCGGTGTCGTAAATTCGAGAGCCACGTCGACCTTGCCGAGATTTTCGGCGTTGAGGTCGGCCGCGTTGTCGGCGTCGATGACGAGTTCCGCCGTGTGCCCGCGTTCGATGAGGATGCGCTCTATCTCGCGCCCCATTTTTCCGTAACCTATGATTGCTGCTTTCATTTTCCGATTATGCTTTGATATATCATGCAAAAATACGAAAAGTCGGGGGCAATGCCAAATTTATTTGCTTATTCTCCGTTTCTCGCCGTTTTGCCGATTTGCGGAACTAACGTTGCATTCGGTGCAAAAGTATGCCGAAGTGTTGATTTTGGCTCCGTTTTTTATAACTTTGCGGCAAACAAAGCCGATGAGATATTTCGCCGAACTCAGATACAACGGTGCGGCCTACTGCGGTTGGCAGCGGCAGCCCGACGCCCCGACGGTGCAGGGAACCGTCGAGCGGGCTCTCTCTACCCTGCTGCGTGCGCAGACCGAGATTGTCGGTGCCGGACGCACCGATACGGGGGTAAATGCGTCGTATTACGTGGCGCATTTCGACTGCGAACGACCGATAGCCGATGCGGAGCATCTGGTCTACAAACTGAATCTGATACTGCCGCCCGACATCGCCGTCGGACGCATCGCGGCGGTGGCCGACGATGCCCACGCGCGGTTCAGCGCCTGCGAACGCGAGTACCGCTACTATATCGAGCGGCGCAAGAACCCGTTTACGCGCCATGCGGCGTGGCAGTACTACGTTCCGCTCGATGTCGACGCCATGAACCGTGCGGCGGCACTTCTGCCGACGTTCGACGACTTCACCTCGTTCGCGAAACTCAACTCCAACAACACGACCAACATCTGCCGCATCGCGGAGGCCGCGTGGCTGGAATCGGGCGACGTGGTGCGATTCACGATTCGCGCCGACCGTTTTCTGCGCAACATGGTTCGCGCGATTGTCGGAACGCTGGTCGACGTCGGCCGCGGCCGATACTCGGTCGACGAGTTCGGCGACATAATATCTTCGCGAGATCTTTCGAGGTCGAGCGCCGGTGCTCCGGCACAGGGGCTGTTCCTGAGCGACGTGCGCTACCCTGCCGAAGTGTTCGGGCGCCGCATGCCGGCGGACGATGCCATGACCGAAACCTTGTTCGCCTCCGGGCGCGTTGTCACCGAGCCGGGAGGCTCGGGCAGGTAGCGCAGTCTTCGCCTGAAAAGCGCAGCGGATTTCGGTTTTCCGAAATCCGCTTTTTATTGCTCGTTGTCCATGTTTTCTATTACCGGGAAACCGAACGCTCCACGTTGCAGCGTCAGCCGTTTGCGACTGCCCTTTCGGGTTCGGTCGTAGAGCTTTTTCTGTACATGCACGGTCTTCGTGCTGCCGTCGTCGAACGCCAGCCGCAGGTAGTAGTCCGTGCGTTTCCCGGTCGGTATGCGCCGGTGGCGGCTCATCGTGCGGTAGGTCGTGCGTGTCTTCTCGAATTTGGCGTCGACCGTGCACGATGCTTCGGCGGTCGACCCGGCGTCGGTGAAGAGGCAGTTGCCTATCAGGAGTGCCGCATAGCTTAGCGAACCGACGATGCAGAGGTGGCATGCGACATTCGCGACCGTGCTGCGCGACGTTGTCAGCCATCGCCATCGGTCGGCGAACAGTGCTGCGGTCGCTGCCGCGGTCACGACTGCCGCGGCGACAGGCAGCCACCATGCCACCAGAGTCTTTTCGTAGGCGGCGTATCCTCCGACGGCGGCGAACAGACATATTACGGGGACTGTGTATTGCAGTATGCGTATCGTTTTGTCGTTCATGAATGTAGTGTTGTTGCAATCCGTAACAAAAATAGCGAAAATTCATTTCGATGCAAAATATAAGGGCCGAATATTGTAACGATTCGTCAAAAGTCGTAAATTTGTGCTACGATTCAAAAACTCGAATTTGCTATGAAGAGATTTTTTTCCAAAGCATTGTTCGTACTGTTGTGTACGACTGTTTCGGTGCCTGCCATGGCACAGTTCAATTTGAAAAAGGCTGTCAGCGGTGCTGCCAAGGCTGCGCAGGCTGCGACATTGACCGACGCGCAGATGGCCGCTTATGTCAAGGAGTACATCGACTGGATGGATGCCAACAACCCGGTGTGTCCCGACGACAATCCCTATGCGCAGCGTCTGAGCCGTCTGACCGAGGGTTTGACCGATGCCGACGGCATTAAGCTGAACTTCAAGGTCTACGACGTTATCGACGTCAACGCGTTCGCATGTGCCGACGGAAGCATCCGCGTATTTTCGTCGCTCATGGATATCATGACCGACGAAGAGCTTCTGGGTGTCATCGGCCATGAAATCGGCCATATCGCTCACCGCGACTCCAAAAAGGGATTCCGCACGGCGCTGCTCACATCGGCGCTCAAAGACGGCGTTTCGTCCAATGGCGGAAAGGCCGCGCAGCTGACCGAGTCGCAGCTGGGCGACCTCGGAGAGGCTCTGGTGAATGCCACCTATTCGCAGAAGCAAGAGCGCGATGCCGACGATTACGGCTACGAGTTCCTGAAAAAGGCCGGCAAGAACCCTTGGGCCATGGCCTACTCTTTCCGCCGTCTCAAAAAGATGCAGGAGGAGGCCGGAGCGCAGAAGAGCAGCAAACTGAATCAACTGTTCTCGACGCATCCCGATTTGGACGTCCGAATCAAGCGCATGGAGGAGCGTGCGACGGCCGACGGCATAGAGGAGCCCGCGCAGGAGT
>CAMWIG010000106.1 GCA_947174295.1 uncultured Alistipes sp.
ACCCCATCCTACGCGGAGTGTGAGGTTCGATATCGTATGCTGGCTCTTCATGAACTTCTCCTCGGAGATGCGCCATGCGGCCGAGAACGAGGGGAAGAAGCCCCACTTGTTGTTGTCGCTGAAAACCGTAGAACCGTCGGCACGCACGGTGGCCGTGAAGAGGTAGCGGTCGCTGTAATTGTAGTTCACACGGCCGAACATCGACACGAGCATCGACTCGGCATAGTTGGTCGTAACCTCCGACGGCTTGGCACCCAGTCCGAGGTTGTTGTTGCCGAGGTTGTCGAACGGAAAGTCCATGGCCGTGCCTTTGAGGTACTCGGAGCTGCGGCCCGAAATCTCCTGACCGAGCATCACGTCGAACGCATGTCCGCGCTTGCGGGCGTACTTGTAGGTGAGGTTCGTGGAGCTCTGCCAGCGGCGGTCGCGGCCCATCTGCGTCGAACCGTAAGGCGCATTGTTGGATATGGCCTGGCGCGAACCCTCGTGATAGAAGATGTCGGTGCGGTTGTTGGCGACGTTGTAGGTTGCAGTGGTTTTCAGGGTCAGCCCCTTGGCCAGAGCGAACGTAAGGCCCATGTTGGCAATCCACTGCTCGACGCGGCGCTTGTTGGTCACGCGTTCGGTCTGCATGACAGGGTTCATCTGGGCGAGGTTGCCCGAGGTGTTCTCCTCGACGAGCGGGTCGACCGCCGTGTGGAGCATCTCCTCGTCGGACATTTGCAGACCGCCCGTAGGACGTGCGCGGAGCACCGTGCCCAACATGTTGAAACGGCCCTGGTCGCCCGACGTGCCTATGCCGCGCTTGTCGGTCAGGGCGTAGTTCATCTTGATATCGGCGGTCAGCCACTTGGTGACCTTCTGGTTGAGCGTGGCCTTGGCCGTCACCTTGTTGAATCCGCTGTTTTTGAAGATACCGTTTTCGATGAAGTCCGAGAACGACATGCTGTAACGGGTGTTCTCCGTACCGCCCGAGAGCGACACGTTATGGTCGTGCGACCACGTGGGACGGAAAACCTCGTTCTGCCAGTCGATGCCGGCATGGTCGCGGTAGTCTTCGAGCGACTGGTAGCGATAGGGCTCGCCCGTAGAGTCGTTGATGCCTTCGCGCCAGTAGGTGGTGCCGAACGACTCGTACTGGAACTTGGCGAACTCGTAGTTGCTCAGCAGGTCGAGAGTCTTCGAAATCTGGCGGTAGCTGGCCGAACCGTTGTAGGTCACCACCGGGCGGCCTATCCTGCCCGACTTGGTCGTAACGAGCACGACGCCGTTCGCGGCACGGGCGCCGTAGATGGCCGCCGCCGATGCGTCTTTGAGCACATCTATATTCTCGATGTCGGAGTTCGAGAGATAGCCTATGTCGTCGACCTGGAATCCGTCGACGATGTAGAGCGGTGCGGCGTCGCCGTTGACGGTGCCGATACCTCGAATCTTGATGTCGAAGCCTGCACCGGGCGTACCGTCGGCAGTGGTAATCTGCACACCGGCAATCTGACCGCCCAACGCTTCGAGCACCGAACCCGACTTATAGCCCTCGACGTCCTTGGCCGACACCGACGAAATGGAACCGGTCAGGTCGCCGCGCTTCGTCGAGCCGTAACCCACTACCACGACCTCCTCCATGAGGTTCTCCTCGGGTTCGAGCTTTACGGTCAGCTCCGTGCGCGTGCCGACATGAATATCCTGCGACTTGTAGCCGAGATACGACACCTGCAACACGGCGTTCTTCTTCACCGAGAGGGCGAAGCGGCCGTCGATATCGGTCGACGCACCCTGGGTGGTGCCCGTAACTATGACATTCGCACCTATGACGGGCTGATCGTTCTCGTCGATTACGCGGCCCGCAATCTTGTTCTGCGCCGCTGCCGGCAAAGCCAGCACCAGGGCTGCAAGGGTCAGAAGAAGACCCTTGCGAAGCCCGGCGGCACGTTTGATGATATTATACATTGTTTCAGTTTTCGGTTAGGTTAGAATTTCTCGTCGAACCATACGGCCACGCCAATCAGCTTGGCGGTTCCGCCGAGGTCGCTGTTCTTTGCCTCCAAGGAGTAGCTGGCCTGGAACGTCAGCACGCCGTTGATTGGCTCGCCGTCGACGACCCACTTATTCGGATTGATATAGAGCATATTGCCGTTTTCGGGGTCGAAATATCCGAGTTTCTTGGCCATATCGGTATTCGAAGCCTTGTTGCCCTGGCTGTCGAACCAGCTGAGCGGGGCGCTCTCGGAAGC
Organism: uncultured Alistipes sp.; assembly: GCA_947174295.1. GTDB lineage: Bacteria > Bacteroidota > Bacteroidia > Bacteroidales > Rikenellaceae > Alistipes. Next base: position 2,232 of record CAMWIG010000106.1, read on the forward strand.
GTTCAGCACGCCCGTTCCGGAGTATTCCATCCAAAGCTTGGCAATCGTGCGCCCGGTCTGTCCGGCTTCGAGCTTACCGCCGTAAGGCGTTTCGTCGGTGCCGATGCCCTCGTAGAGGAAGCAGTTCTGACGCCAGCGCAGCCATACTTTCGACGCATCGACACCCGCGCCGTAGGTCGGAACGACAGGCGAATAACCGCCCTTGCGGGGATTCATGCGGTGTACGAACGGCGTATATTCTATATTGTCGCTGTCGGCCGGCTTGCGCAGCATCACGAACACGATAGTCGAGCGCGACACGGCCGTAACGCCTTCGCCGATGGTCGCCGTCACGCGGATATATCCGATTTGCGAAGCACGGTCGGTGCGCAGGCGCAGGTGCAGGTTACCGTCGGCATCGACATAGTTCTGCGACGTGTTGGTCGCATTTCTGAACGCCCAATCGTGTACGACTTTCAGCTCGAAGGTGGGTTTGCGGTCGCCGAAGTCGTTGTAACCGTATTCGGCGAGCGAAATGACCACATCCATGTTCGTATCGCTTCCGGCATTCCAGCGGAACTGGTCGGCGTGGCTCTCGGCATCGAGACCGAGGTTGTTGCCGTAACCGAACTTGTGGAACATGTTGGGGTTCGAAACGACGGTCAGTTCGAGAACCGTTTCGGCGCTGCCCTTGACATTCGAAACCACGACGGGCACGGAGTACTCGCCGACAGGTATTTCGTTGCCGCGTGCGGCCGAAATCTTGCCGGTGTTCCGGTCGATGGAGAGTCTTCCGGCAAGAGCCTCGGACAGCTCGCCGAATGCGAAGGTAACCACGTCGCCGACGAAGCCGTCGGCCTTCTCGACCTCGAACAGACACGCCTCGGTCATCGTCGACGCAGGATAGGAGAACGTCGAAGCCTCGATAGGCGTGATGTAGGGCACGACCTCCACGGAATAGGCTCCACGCATTACGACGGCCTCGCCCTCGCTGAATCGGTTCGACACGGCAAGCGATATGTCGTAGGTGGTTCCCACTTCGAGCGTATGGCCCTGCGGCAGCGAAATGACGCCCGTAGCGGGGTCTATCGCGAACTGGTCGGTGGAAGGTGCGACCGAAACAATCTCGTAGTTCACATCGTCGGTCGAGCCTTTCAGCACGGGTGCTTCGCTCTCGAACGCGGCGGCGACTTCGGCAGTGCCGGGATTGCGTTCGTAGGTGACACCGAGCGGCTTGCTGTTGACCTTGATGGTCACGGCCTGCTCGTAATCGGCCGAACCCGCCTTGGTCGACAGACGAAGGGTCGGGGTATAGACGCCGGGAGGAATCTCACCCTCGAACTTCATGTTGACCGAAATCAGACCGTCGGCCGAGACCGAAAAGTAGTTCTTGCCGCTCTCCTGCACCAGCGCATAGGCATTGAACGAAACCGCCTCGTCGGCAGCCTCGATTTGCGCCGTAGGCCACGTGATGCGGTCGGCATCGTAGAGCACTTCGAGAAGCGACGGAGTGACCGTTATATTTTCGGGGGTCGCGGAAATCATGCGGACCGTGAGTATGTCGGCGAACGTGATGCGCGTGCCGGCAGCCATGCACGAAATGGTGAAGCGGTAGGTTCCCGTCGGCAGATTGTCGCTCTCCTCGATGAGCAGCGAGCCGTCGGCCAGCAGCATGAAGACGGGACGTTCGTCGATGAAAGCCTCGCCGTCGAGCGTAATCGACTCGATGGCGAATTCCGAAGGCTCGGCGCCCCGGAATGTCGGAGCGGCACCGCGGAAAGGCATGCCGGGGCCTATGTCGGAGACCTGCATGTAATAGAGCGTCACCGGGCTTTCGGTCTCATCCTCGGAGCATGCGGAGAAGCCCAGCGAGAAGAGCGCGACAGCGAAGCTCAGGCAGCGCAGAAAAAATCGCGTGTTCATTATCGTCAGTTTTTAGGTTACAACATATAGGAAAGATTGTAGGTGCGGCCGTCCACCGTCACGGCAATCTTTGCGCGGTCGGCGGAGAAACCGTCGTCGGTGAACGCAGCGTCGACGCTCGCGGCCGCAGCATCCGAAACGGGCAGCAGAACCGTGATGAATCGCGCCGCCGCATCGTCGGCGCCCTTCGGCTGGTCGATGCGGTAGGCCTTGCGGTCGACGGCGCTGTCGAGCACCACCGACATCGAACCCGACCGTGTCGCGGTCGTCATCCCGCGGTCGGAGAAGGTGCGGGCCAGCAGGTTGTTGCCATCGGCGAATGCCGTGTGCGCTCCGTTTTCGGCAGCATCCAGCACCACCTGGGCATCCTCGCCCGGGAGCAGGTGGAAGTTCAGGTTGACCGTACCTTCGGCCGAACCGTAGGCTTCGTCGAGAATGACGAAGAAGCTGCGCTCGACGAAGAAGACAGAGCGACGGTGCGTCAGATTCTCATACGAGGGGTTTTCGAGGATGAGCAGGTCGTAACCGCTGCGCTCCTCGGCCGCCAGACACACGCCTCGGCACGACGACACGTTCAGCTTGTCGAGCGTGAGGGTCGAGTGGTTGTCGGTGCGCGCATAGGTATTGCGGCTCGCATTGGTCGCCGAGGTGCCGCCGTAGCTGAACACACCCGAATCGGGGAAGAACTGGCGGCCCTTGACGTAGAGCTCGAAATTGTTGTTGTCCCACTGGCGGTGCCACTTCTCGGTCGGCGTGACGCGGCAGTTGACAAGCGTCATCATGACGGCGTCGCGGGTCCAGCCGCTGCGTATGGCATAGTGGCCGCCGTCCTCGAAACACTTGATGCCCGCGGCGGGCGCACGGCCCTCCGAGCCCTGCGAAGCGAGCCATTTGAGCTCTTCGTCGTCGGGGAACAGATCGCGGTAGTTGCGCATGTGGCGCAGCAGGATGTTGCGAGTCCACGACGTGGGGCGCGTATCGCCGAAGTTGGGCGTGGAGTAGTTGTAATCGCCGGCCGCATTGTTATATACGGCATAGTTGGGATAGATGAGGTATTTCTCCACCTCGACCATCTTGCGCATGGCCGAGAGATACTCCGCGGGGAAGCACGAGGTCTGATTGTTGGCATTGGCCACGACCATCGGCAGACGGAAGCTCTCGATGGAGCCTATGTGGTAGTGCAGGTCGTTGTCTTTGAGCCAGCCGTCATCGTAATATTGGTCCGTTATCTCCTCGTTGAGCACCGTCGAACCGTTGACGACCCAATCGGTCGCGGCCTGCATCTCGGGGAAGAGCAGTCCCGCGAGCGTCACGGCCTGCGCCTGCGAGATGAGATGGTTCGAGTCGTCCCAATAGTTGTTCTTGATGAACTCGACCTGAAAGGCCATACGCTCGATGAAACGCGTAAGACGCGCAGGCGTGAAGGCGTCGGCCCAGCGGTAATACTCGATGAGCGAGCACATGTCCTGCACGCGCGCAGCAACGCTCAGAGGCACCCAGGCCACATCGTTCGACCCCTGGTATGTTTCAGGCGCCGGATGGGTCTCCCACCAGTCGTCGAAAGCGGCCATCCATGCGTCGAGATACTTGTCGTCGCGGGTAACGTACCATGCCTTGGCCTGCGCGACGAACCACTGATGGCGGTGCAGCTGACCGCGCAGCTCCTGATCGACGCCTGTCGAGTGGAGAGTCCAGTCGATGCCGGTGCCGTCGGCGTTCATATAGGAATAGGGGCGTCCGTCGGTATCGGTGAATGTCGACACCTTGAAACGATAGCCGTTCTCGGCGAGCGCCTCGTCGGCCGTGGTCTGCTCGGCGGCGCTCAGGGTCGTGTTGAGCAGGTTGACGAGCGGATTCACCACGCCCGATTCATAGCGATAGTAGTCGCGCAGCGCAAGAGCGGCGTCTTCCCAGCGCTCCTGCTCGACGGCCTCGCGGACGGACTCCATCCCGGGATAATCGAGATTCAGCACGGAGAATACACCGTGCGACACCTCGTTGTCATCGGGATACTTCTCTTCGTAGAAACCGTTCGACGACGAATTGTCGGACGAAGAGGCAGTGTCGTCGGACAGACAGCCGGTCATCATCAGACCTGCGGCCGAGACCAACGCACCGATGCGTAAAAGTTCAATCTTCATATAGGGTTTATTTAGGTTTTGATTACGTTAAAGCGTTCGTGGATCGACGCCGCGAAGTTTCAGATAGCGGCCGACGGCTTCGAGATAGTAGTAGTCGGCATAGTTGAGCGGCGTGTCGATTTCGCTCGTCGCCGGCCAGTGGCCGACGCTGTGCATCAGTATGAAACCTCCGTTGGTGCCCTTTTCGGCGAGATAGGCGTCCGACGACAGACTCATAAGGAGCGTTTCGGCATAATCGAAATACGCAGCGCCCTCGTCGGCCAGAGTCGACAGCTCGAACAGAGCCGACGACATGACGGCCGCAGCCGAAGCGTCGCGCGGAGCGTCGGGGATTTGCGGTGCGTCGTAGTCCCAATACGGAATGCGGTCTTCGGGCGTGCGCGGATGGTTCATTACGAGGTCGGCTATGCGCTCGGCGCGACGCAGATACTTCTCGTCGCCCGTCTCGCGGTAGCACATCGTGTAACCGTAGAGACCCCACGCCTGCCCGCGGGCCCACGCCGACTCGTCGGCATAGCCTTGGAACGTGCCGCGGCTCTCGACCGTGCCGTCGTCGTTGTAGCTGACAACGTGGTAGGAGCTCATATCGTCGCGGAAATGATTTTCGAGCGTTATGTCGGCATGGCGCACCGCAACATCGCGATAGCATGCGTCGCCCGTGTGTTTCGACGCCCAGAAGAGCATTTCGAGATTCATCATGTTGTCGATGATGACCGGGTAGTTCCACTCGCCGAAGTCCCACGAACGAATCAGACCTATGCGGTCGTCGCAGCGGGACGAGAGGCTTTTGGCGGCCTCGACGATAACATCGGCCGACGCCGCGTCGCCCAGAATGCGCTGCTGCTGGCCGTAGGAGCAGAATACCATGAAGCCCAAATCGTGCGTTCCCTTATAATACTGTATGCCGTCGAGACGGGCCGTGTAATTTTAGGCAGGCGCGCGCAGCGGGG
>CAMWIG010000107.1 GCA_947174295.1 uncultured Alistipes sp.
CGACATCGCGCCGCATCGAACTCGAAATCAACAATATCAAATTCGTATTCAAGGGCGAAACGATGCTCGGACTGACGGCATCATACGGCACGCTGTCGGCCGAAGACGCCGACATGTTCGCAATATTCGAAAATATCAACCTCTCGGGTACTATCGCGACCGTAAATCCGTTCATAGGTTACTTCTATCGCGACAACAACTGCATAGGAGTGCGATTCGGATATTCGCGCATAGGCGGTACGCTCGACCGTTTCGACGTGAACCTCGGCTCGCAGAACGACCTCGACATCGAAGTGCCGTGGTTCGACATTTCGAGCAACAAGTACTCGTTCGGTCTGTTCCATCGCTCCTACGTTCCGCTCGACGAAAAGGGGCGCTTCGGACTCTTCGGCGAAATGGAGATTTCGTGCTCGATGGGCGAAAACGCATTCGCCTACAAGTCAGGCGAGCGCAACAAATACACCGAATCGAAAAATTTCACGGTGCGCGCATGGCTCAACCCGGGACTGGCGGTGTATGCGTTCCCCAACGTCTGCGCGACGCTCTCGTTCGGACTCGGCGGATTCAAGTACACATCGATACGCCAATACGACGAAGCAGGGAACGAAGTGGGCCGGCGTCAGCACTCCAAGATGAATTTCCGGCTCAACCTGGCGGACATTCACATAGGAATGACCATACATTTGTGGAACAAGAAAAAAGACAGAACAATAGAGTCACGATGAAACGACTGGCTACATACGCGGCGGCATTGCTCGCAACAGCACCGATGCACTCCTGCATCGAGAACGACATACCCTACCCCGTAGTCGAATGCCGCATAGAGAGCATTGCGGCCGAGGGTCTCGCAGGCGCACCTTCGATAGACTACAATCGCGGCAGGGTGACGCTTCCCCTGCTCGAAACAACCGACATACGCAACGTAGAGATTACCGATGTCGAAATCACCGAAGATGCCGTGGCATCGCGTGAGCTGAAAGGCCGCTTCGACCTTCGCGCACCGCTCTACGTCACACTGTCGCTCTATCAGGATTACCAGTGGAGCATCGAGGCCGAACAGACCATCGAGAGATACTTCACCGTAGAAGGGCAAATCGGCTCGGCCGAATGGAACATCGCCGACCGAACGGCTACGGTGTACGTAGGTTTCGAAGACCGTTCGGACATAACCATCACCTCGCTCAAACTCGGGCCCGAAGGAATCACGAGCATGTCGTGCACCGATATTCCCGACTTCAACGACTCGAATCTCACGCTTCTTCGCGACTTCACGGCACCGCGCCGCATCGACGTGACGTGCCACGGCCGCACCGAAACGTGGTACATAGCCGTGGAGTACACCGACGTGAAGGTCAACTTCACCGGCATCGACGGCTGGGCCCGTTCGGCATGGCTCTACGCCGAGGGACTCAGCGGCTCGGAGCTCGGGTTCCGCTATCGCCGCGCAGGCAGCGAAGAGTGGACGACGGCCGATCCGGCCTCGATAACGGTCGACGGCGGAGCCTTCCGGGCCCGCATACGCGGTCTGGAACCCGAAAGCGAATACGAAGCCGTGGCATACTCCGACGACGACATATCGGCCGTGGAGCGCTTCCGTACAGAAGCCGAACTGCCGCTTCCGAACTGCGGTTTCGAAGAGTGGAGCATGCCGGGTAAAATCGTATATCCCTATCTCTCCGAGCAGTCGGCATACTGGGACAGCGGCAACAAGGGCTCGTCGACTGTCAACGAGACCATTTGCGAGGGTTCGCCCGACATCCGCCCCGGAAGCGACGGCAAGACGTCGGCATATCTGTGTTCGAAATTCGCATCGGTAGTCGGCATCGGCAAGTTCGCTGCGGGAAACATCTTCGTCGGAACATACCACGAGACAGTGGGTACGAACGGCAAGGTCAACTTCGGCCGTCCGTTCGCATCGCGCCCCTCGGCACTGAGCGGCTGGGTGAAGTACACGCAGGGCAAAATCGACCGCATAGACCGTCAGCCCGACGGCATGACACTCACCACCGACGACTTCGACCAAGGTTCCATCTACGTGGCCCTCGGAACGTGGACGGCGGCCGAGTACGGCGGAACCGACCAGTCGCCCGTGCAGGTGTTCACCAAGGAGCCGTCGACCTACTTCGACAAGAACGCAAAGGATGTGGTGGCCTACGGCGAGCTGATGCTCAACGAGACCGTCGGCGAGTGGCGCCGATTCACCATCGAGCTCGACTACACGACAACGTCCGTCGTGCCCACGCATCTGATTATCGTATGCTCGGCCTCGCGCTGGGGCGATTACTTCACCGGGTCGACTCAGAGCCGCATGTGGCTCGACGATTTCGAGCTGGTGTGGGATTAGCTGCACGCCTAACCGCCGGACACGAATATCCCCGCAGGTTTCAGCCTGCGGGGATATCTTTTCATAACGGTATCGGAAAGCGGCTGGCGTAGTCCGCCATGCCGCAAATCGTATCAAAGCATCAGAAGCGCGAAAGCCGCGACGGCAAAGCCGCCGAAGAACCCTGCGGCGATTTGTGTGCCGTCGTGCCTGCCGAGATAGAGACGGGCCGTACCGAGAACTCCGGCGGCGAGCAGCGCAGCTACGAGCCACGGCACGAGATTGCCGATGCCCGCCACGGCGAGCACAATCAGTATGGCCGTGCAGCCGCCGAGAGCGGTCAGATGCAGGCTTATCTTCCAGACATGTGTGACAGCCAGGCAGAGTATCTCGCAGCATGCCGCGGCGAGCATGAACCGCCGCAGCAGCTCGGCCGAAGGTATGCGGCCTATGGTAACGGCGCAGAGGATGTAGCACATGGCGCCGATAGCGAGCGGCAGAATACGCTCCCGACGGTCGTCGACACGCAGCGACGACAGCCGCCCGAGCGACCTCAGCAGGCAGAGCGTCAGAAACGGAATGACGAGCGTATAGAGCGCCACGACCCACAATATGTAGAACTTGAATCGCGGCGTGTATGTCGCGAAGGCCGTGTCGGCGAACAACAGCACCGATACGACATACATCGGCACGATAAAGGGGTGAAGCACGACCGAAACGGTGCGTGCGAGCAGGGTTGCAGTTTTGTTGTTATTCATTGTCAAATCTGTTTTCGCAGTCGTGCCACGGGAATGCCGAGCATCTCGCGGTACTTGGCTACGGTGCGGCGTGCGATGCGATAGCCCCTGGCGTTGAGCATGTCCATGAGCGTCTCGTCGGTCAGCGGACGGCGCTTGTCCTCCTCGTCGATGCAGCGTTGGAGCAGAGTCTTGATTTCATAGCTCGACACCTCCTCGCCCGACTCGGTCTGCATGGCCTCGGAGAAGAGCGATTTAAGGAGAATTATGCCGAAATGGGTCTGTACGTACTTGCTGTTCACCACACGCGAGATGGTCGACACGTCGAGTCCCGTGCGGTCGGCGATATCTTTGAGAATCATCGGACGCAGCTTGCCCTTGTCGCCGTCGCGGAAGTACTCGCGCTGGTAGTCGAGAATCTCCTGCATGGTGCGCATCAGCGTGTCGTGACGCTGCTTTATGGCCGATATGAACCACTTGGCCGAGTCGATTTTGCTCTTCACGAACTGCACGGCATCGCGGTTCTCCTCCTTCACGCGGCCGTCGGGCGACACCATGTCGCGCATCATGTCGACATAGCGGCGGTTGACCTTCACATCGGGAACATTGCAGGAGTTGAGCGACAGGTCGAACTGTCCGTCGCGGTAATCGAGCAGAAAATCGGGGATTATATACGGCGTCGTGTCAGTTCCGCCCTCGGCGTACATATTGCCCGGTTTGGGCGACAGACGGCGGATTTCGGCGATGGCATCGCGGAAATCGTCCTCCGACACTTGCAGACGGGCGATGAGTTTTTCGTAATGTTTCTTGACGAACTCGTCGAAATAGCTGCCTATGATGCGGCGGGCCAGACGGCGCGAACGCGTGGTCATCGGCAGCTGGTCGATTTGCAGACGCAGGCACTCCTGCAAGTTGCGGGCCCCGACACCCGAAGGTTCGAGGTCGTGTATCACCGACAACAGGCGTTCGAGCTCCTCGGAGGTGGTTTCGATGCCCTGCGTGAAAGCCAAATCGTCGGCCACCGACTCCAAATCGCGACGCAGATAACCGTCCTCGTCGATGCTGCCGACCAGATATACGGCCAGACGCATATCCCGCTCCGAAAGGCTGCGGTAACCGAGCTGCTCGACGAGGTACTCCTGCAACGACCTGCCGCCAGAGATGTAGACCGGGCGCAGCTTGTCGTCTTTGGAGTAGTTGTTCACGCGGCTCTTGTAGCTCGGAGTGTCGTCCTCGCGCAGATACTCCTCGACGGAGATCTGCTGCGGCTCCTCTTCGTCGTTCGACGCCGTATCCTCTTCGAGCACTATGTTCTCCTCAATCTCCTGCTTTATGCGCTGTTCGAGCTGAATCGTAGGCAGCTCCAACAGCTTTATCATCTGTATCTGCTGCGGAGAGAGAGTCTGTTGCAGTTTCTGAATCTGACGTTGTGAAATAGCCATTACGTTACTTTTTTATACGGTTCCACATTCGACAGGTCTCTTCAATCACAGGTCGTTAGCTATCGGCCGCGCGGCATGCTGCTCCGCAGCGGCACTCGCCGGCAGCAACCGGCAATCGCACCTCAACGGCCGCAAGTCTCTATCGCATCGACGATAGCCCGCGCCCAGCGTCGGGCGAGCTTCCGCGCTCCGATCTCGTTCGGATGAAGATAGAACACGCCGGCATTGCCGTTCTCCGGGATGCAAAGTCTGCGATGATTCCGGCGGAAGCTGTCGTAGCTGTCGAAATCGCCTGCGCAGACATCCCCGTTGCGCTCTGCGATGCCGAGCAGCACGTCGGCATATCCGGCCAGACGCTTCTGCCCCGCCACGAGATACATCGCTCCGTTGTAGGTGTTGGGCGTGTACCATATCGGACGTTGCAGGACGAACGACGCCCCGGGAGCCAACTCCCGCAGCCGTTCGATAATCGCAAGCATGTTTCGCTCGTAATCCTCGTTCGAAACCGGGGAACCGGTCGGCCCCGACGTCGCCGAATCATTCGTGCCCAGCATGATGGCGAACAACAGCGGTTCGCCCGGCTCGCTTTGCAGCTCGGCCACGGCACTCTCCACGAGTTTGAAACAGGAGCCCCGTTCCGGCAGAAAATCCACCGTCGTGGCACCCGAACGGCCGCAGTTGCGATACTCGACGCCGGCACCGAGCATCCGGCTCACGTATCCGGCAGCGAATACCGGCGGAGCCGTCTTCGCCCGATCGGCATGTCCCGCACCGAAAGTGATGCTGTCGCCGATAAATACTATGCGGTATCTCTTCGCACCGCGCCGGTGCGCATCGGCCGCTCCCGCGGCCAGGCACACGAACAGAACAGCCAAAACGAGCCTTTTCATCTTCCCGTAGGTCTTTGCGGGGTTAGAACTCGGCATTCTTCGGCGTGCGCGGGAACGGCTGCACGTCGCGAATGTTGTTCAGACCCGTAACGAACATGAGCAGACGATCGAAGCCCAGGCCGAAGCCCGAGTGGGGCGCCGAACCCCAGCGGCGGGTGTCGAGATACCACCACACGTCCTTCTCGCTCATGCCGAGCTCCTCGACCCTCGCACGAAGTTTGCCATAGTCGTTCTCGCGCTCCGAACCGCCGATAATCTCGCCGATTTTGGGGAACAATACGTCCATAGCGCGTACCGTGCGGCCGTCCTCGTTCTGCTTCATGTAGAACGCCTTGATGGCCTTCGGGTAGTTAATCAGAATGACCGGGCGTTTGAAGTGCTCCTCGACCAGATAGCGCTCGTGCTCCGACTGCAAGTCGTCGCCCCACTCGCAGGGGAATTCGAACTTGCGGCCCGAGGCTTTGAGTATTTCGATGCCCTCGGTGTAGTCCAGACGCTTGAAGTCGTTGCCGACAACGAAGTTCAGGCGGTCGATGAGCTCCGGGTCCCACATCTTGTTCATGAACTCCAAATCCTCGCGGCAGTTCTCCAACGCATAGCGGATGAGGTATTTGAGGAAATCCTCGGCCAGCTCCATGTTGTCCTCCAACTCGTAGAACGCGGCTTCGGGCTCGATCATCCAGAACTCCGAAGCGTGGCGCACGGTGTTGGAGTTCTCGGCGCGGAACGTGGGGCCGAAGGTGTAGATGCGGCCGAGCGACAGAGCGCCCAGCTCGCCTTCGAGCTGGCCCGACACGGTCAGGCTGCACTGCTTGCCGAAGAAGTCCTGCGCATAGTCGACCTTGCCCTCCTCGGTCTTGGGCACGTCGTTCATGTCGAGCGTCGTGACGGTGAACATGGCGCCGGCGCACTCGAAGTCGGAAGAGGGGATGAGCGGCGTGTGGAATTAGTAGCACCATTGTTTGTGGACGTACTAGTGGATGGCGTATTCCATGGCGTGGCGGATGCGGAGCACTGCGCCGAAAGTGTTGGTGCGCGGACGCAGGTAGGCGATTTCGCGCAGGAATTCCAGCGAGTGGCCCTTCTTTTGCAGAGGGTAGCTCTCGGGGTCGGCCGTGCCGTAGACCTCGATTTTCGAAGCCTGCACCTCGACACCCTGACCGGCGCCGAGCGACTTCACCAGACGACCGTCGACGCGCAGGCAGGCGCCCGTGGTGACCAGTTTCAGCTGCTCCTCGTCGGCCGTAGCCAAATCGACTACAATCTGTATGTTGCTCACGCACGAACCGTCGTTCATGGCGATGAACGCAACGTTCTTGTTACCGCGCTTGGTGCGCACCCATCCTTTGACCGTCACGTCGATGTCGGTTTCGGTCGACTTCAATAAATCTACGATTCTCAGAGTTTTCATATAATATGTTTTTTCTTTGTATTCTTACCGAAATTCAATCTTACAAAGGTATAGATAAATTTGGGATTTATCAAACAAAAAAGTACCTTTGTAGGCGTTATATATTCGGATTGCAATCATGAAATCAATCACTCTCATATTGGCTTGCAGCCTGCTCGCGACGCTCTCGGCCGGAGCGCAGAGCCGCATATTCCGCTCGGAATTCGTACCTTTCGAGACCCGCGAACAAGCCCGGGCGCTCAACCGCGAAGCATCGGAGCGCTTTCTGCCCGTCTACCCCGACACGGTGGTGACAATCGGCAGCGTGAATGTCTGTCTCATATACCCATCTGCGAGCCCACGCGACTAGCCATGCGCTCGTGTGCCGACTTCTGGTTGAATCAAAAAAGAGGGGGGGGGGCGGGGGGGG
>CAMWIG010000108.1 GCA_947174295.1 uncultured Alistipes sp.
ATCATAATCTGTATTTCTCCTGCCATATACGCTTAGTTTACGGGTTCTTATCTTTATCAAGAAGGGAAGTCAGTTCTTCCTCCACTTCTTCTATACTTGGCAGAGCCGATTTTAAGTTTTCAGGTATAGCCTTGCTCAACTGGTAATCGCTGATGCCTATCGGCTGGTCGTAGCCTGTCAATGCGTATTGCGCTACAACTTCGTCTTTCCCCTTGCACAGCAACAACCCGATAGTCTTGTTGTCATTCTCTCCCCTCAGTTTGTCATCCACTACATTGATGTAGAAGTTCAGTTGTCCTGCATACTCCGGTTTGAATGGGGTCGCTTTCAATTCCACTACGATGTATGCGTGCAGGGGGATGGAATACAGAATCAAGTCTGCATAGAAATCGCTGTTCCCGACTTGAAAATGTTTTTGTCGGGCAACGAAAGCAAAGCCATTGCCCATTTCCAGCAAGTAACGGGTGACGTGCTTAACCAGTTGTTCTTCTATGTCCCTTTCGTCTGCCTTTTCCTTCGTTCCAGCCAAATCAAAGATGTACGGGTCTTTCAACAGGTAATTGGCAAGGTCGCTTTGAGGTGCAGGAAGCGTGGCAGTAAAGTTATTTACTTTGTTGTTGCTGATTTGTCTGCTATATAAGTTGGTCTCAATTTGTATTTTAAGAACATTGCTGCTCCAGCCCATTTCCACGGACTGTTTCATGTACCAATAGCTTACACCCAATGGAAGCGAACTGTTAAGCATAATCACATGGCTTGCCCAATTGGTTCTTGCAACAGGTGATGCCATAAATATGTTTTCTATATCCTTAATTTCCATCCGGTAAATATCAGATACGGTTCTGGCAACATTATGAATTTGTGCAAGAGGTTCTTGCGTGATTGTAATTTCTTTGTTATCAATAGATTGAATTTGCGCAAGAGGCTCTTGCGTAAATTGCACATCGTTTAAACAGCGTACTTCGTCTGCAATTTTCTCCACGCTTGGAGCTATCAGCTTTGCGTCCGTTTCAATGAAATTCTGTAATGTCCTTAAAGGATATGCCTTTGCAAACTGACACATATAGGTAAGGTTGCGTTCCGAATAACCTTTCTTTTCGGGATAATTGAATCGGATAGCCTTTGCCAGTTGCTTGATGATTTTACTTCCCCATCCGTGCAGTTGCTGATGATAGAGAATATAGTTGCCCATTTTCCAGTAGTGGAACAACATTTGCGCATTGGCTGCGGTAATCAGCCGTACTTGCGCCTGTTGTATTTCTGAACCGACAGCATTTATAAATGCGTCAAAGTTCGTCTTTTCTATGTTATGTCCGTTGTTGCTCATCTTATGATATTTTCAGAATACAAATATACTTCAATGGTGGTAATCTATGAAACTAATTGATACTTTTATAGTTGATTAAACTTGTTCATGGCGTTTGCTCTGATGTCATCCGCTATATCAATGTAGGGCTTCATGGCTTTGTAATCACTGTGTCCAGTCCATTTCATAACCACCGGTGCCGGAATTCCGAGTGCCAACGCATTACAGATGAAAGTCTTTCTTCCGGCATGGGTACTTAACAATGCGTATTTGGGTGTGACTTCATCTATGCGCTCATTTCCCTTGTAGTAGGTTTCCCGTACAGGCTCGTTGATTTCCGCCAGTTCACCCAGTTCTTTCAGATAATCGTTCATCTTCTGATTGCTGATGACGGGCAATGCCATGTGGTTCTCGAAATGAACATCCTTGTATTTTTCAAGAATGGCTTTGCTGTGGTCGTTCAGTTCGATTATCAGGCTGTCCGCAGTCTTGACTGTGGTGACTTCAATGTGGTCGGGCTTAATATCACTTCTTTTCAAGTTACGGACATCCGAATATCGTAAGCTCGTGAAGCAACAGAACAGAAAGACATCCCTGACACGTTCCAAATACTGCTTGTCATGCGGTATTTGATAATCTTTCAGCTTGTTCAGTTCATCCCATGTCAGGAATATTACCTTTTTAGGGGTTGTTTTCAATTTGGGCTTGAATGCGTCGTATGCAATGTTCTGATGATGCCCTTTTTTGAAGCTCCAACGCAGGAACCATTTGAGAAATCCCATTTGTTTACCGATGGTGCTGTTTCTCATGTCCTTTTTGTCACGCAAGAAATTGACATACTCATTTAGCCCGAATTCGTTGAAGTATTCAAAGGTTACATCCTCCTTGAACTCTTTGATGTGATTTCTTACCGCTGCAAATTTCTCATAGGTGGATGCCGTCCAATTATTCTGGTTGCCACACTCTTTTACAAACTCATCAAATACTTCCCAAAAACTAATCTGTGCTTCTTCCTGTTGTTCTTCACTGCTGTCTTTCATCCGCAGATTGAACGCATCCTTTAGCTGTTGGGTGGTGGGCATGGTTTCCTGTACCTCAAACTCCTTGAACACGTTTTGCATTTCGGCATAGTATTTCAGCAAGTCCGCATTGATTTCGGATGCGCTTTGTTTCAGCTTGTTGGTGCATCCGTTCTTTACCCGTTGTTTGTCGGCATCCCATTTGGCTACGTCAATCCGGTAGCCTGTTGTAAACTCGATGCGTTGGCTTGCGTATATGACACGCATACGGATAGGCACGTTCTCTACGATTGGCACACCGTTCTTCTTCCGGCTCTCCAATGCAAAAATGATGTTACGTTTGATATTCATAATTGGGTGCGTTTGAAATTCTACACCCAAATATACACCCAAAAATTGAAATAGCAAAAGGCATTTAGAAAGATTTAGATTTACTCTGCATTGTAGATAATATATGATTATCAGTGATTTGCAATTTCATGATATTTTCTGAAAGTGTAGGTTCTGGAGCCCTCCTCTCCGCAGAAAAACTGGCGACTGATTATGAATCAGTCGCCTTTTTTGTGCCCGTTCTCTCGAAAATGGTTTTTCGTCATCCGGCACAAAAACGCGCCCGCTCTGCGGGTCGCACGTCTCGGTTCGATTCGGAGATTCTCGCCATTGTCCGGGGTTGCGGGGCTGTCGCATATCATAATTCAATATGTAGCCCCGCTTCGACTGCACCTGCGACCTGCACCCGGCCGAAGCACCAGAAGCAAAACCTCCCTCCCGTCCGAACGAATTCGGACGGGAGGGAGGCATGCCGTCGGCCGATACCGCAGGCCTGTCGCGCAGAGCGCCGGACGTTATGCGAGCACCTTGAAGATTATCTTCTTCACGATACCCTCGCCAATCATGGGTGCGTGAGCGTCCTCGGGGAAGAGAATCGAGAACTGTCCGCCGCGAAGCGTATAACACGTCTGCGGCTTGTCGAGGAAGAACTGGATGTCCTTCTCGGCATCGAACTCCTCGCGGGGCTCCTTGCAGTCGCGGCGCTCGCTCCAACCGAACGTCTCCTCGCCGCGGACTACGACCTGAATGTCGATGTACTTGTCGTGCACCTCCAATTTGGCGTCCTCGGGCTTTTTGAGCTCCTTTTCGACGACATTCATGAAAATCTCCTTGCCCTCCACTTCATACTTGCCGGGCTCGATCGCTTCGAGGTCGACGGTGGCGAGATACTCGAATGCGCGCTGAAAACGCGGGTTCACGCCATAATAGAGCGCGCTGTTTTTGATTGAATCCAGAATCATGGTTATAATAAGTTTTGATGTTAGTTTTTCAGCTTGGCCCTCACGAACACGGGCAGATGATCCGACCAGCGGACACTGTCGGGCGCTGCATACGACACCACGTCGAAACGCTCCTCGTCGAGCAGCACGAAGTCGATGCGCAGCGAGTTGTAGAACCCGCGGAAAGTGTACGAATAACCGCTGCCGCACTCGCGGAAGGCATCCTTCATGCCCTCGGCCAACGCGCGGTAGGCATACGACATCGGCGTATCGTTGAAGTCGCCGCACACGACAGTCGCCGCCGGCGACGAACGACGCGCCGCCGCGATGGAGTCGACGTCGATGGAACGGCTCACCGTATTGGCGTTCAAACGGTGCACGATATTCCACAATTTGCTGTGCCGCGCCGTGTCTGACATGTAGCGGTGGTTCATAATGTAGTCGTTGTCGGCGCTGTTTATCGAGGTGCTGTTCAGATGAACGTCGAACACGCGCACCGTATCCTTGTCGACGAGCAGATCGGCCCACAAGGCCTTGCCGCTCGAACGCACCGAATCGGCCGAATGCAGCTCCATGGTTTCGGAGCGCAGGATTCGGTAGCGCGAGAACATG
Source organism: uncultured Alistipes sp. (assembly GCA_947174295.1). Lineage (GTDB taxonomy): Bacteria > Bacteroidota > Bacteroidia > Bacteroidales > Rikenellaceae > Alistipes. The sequence goes on from CAMWIG010000108.1 coordinate 4,209, forward strand.
GCGACCGTAACCGGCGAGCTGTCATCGCTCCTGCTGACCACGACATGATTTCCGTAGCCGCCAAACAGCGAGTCGACTCCGCCGAGGGTATAGTCGTGCGGGACGTTGAACTCCTGAAAACACAGTATGTCCGGGTTGAAGCGGCGCACCAGCGCAGCGACGCTGTCGACGGTGAACGATGCACCGTTGTCGGTATAGAATCCTCGCACGTTGTAGCTCATTATGCGTATGGCCGAGCGGTCGTACCGCGGCTCGCCGTAGCTGCGCCTAATCTGCGGCTTGCAGTACAACGACACATCGGCGGCACCGACAGCGACGAGCACAATCATGGCGCTCGCCCGCCACCACTGCCAGCGGACAATCCAATAGAGCATCAGAACGACCGCGACGACATACGTCCACGGAGCGACGAGCCCCAGCACAGGCAGTATGCCGAGATATGCCGGGCGGACATGCGGCACGACGAGCGTCAACACGAAGACGACGGCCACGACAGCCGTGAGCAGCGTCATCAGAAAGTCGACGAGCAGCATCGCGGCGCTGCGCGAAGGTCGTTCGCGCCCGCTCCGCCGCGAGAAATCGTAGTAGTAATCGTCGCTCATCGTCGAATCAATAGTATATCTTGCCCGAACGTTTCCAATAGGTCAGCAGCAGCCAGCCCCACAGCATGCCTCCGACATGCGCGAAGTGCGCCACACCGGGATTGTATCCGCCCCAGCCCTGAAAAAGTTCCAGCACGGCGTACCCGACGACGAACCACTTGGCCTTCATCGGAATCGGCGGAATGAGCAGCATGATGATGTTGTTCGGGTGCATGACGCCGAATGCCAGCAGCAGTCCCATGACAGCGCCCGACGCTCCGAGCAGCTGTATGCCGTACTCGCCCGTGAGCCACACGACACCCATCTGCACCAGCGCCGCACCTACGCCGCATATGACGTAGTAGAGCAGGAAGCGGCGCGACCCGAGCTCGTACTCCAACGTGCGGCCGAACATCCACAGAGCGAACATGTTGAAGAACAGATGCGACATCGAGGCGTGCAGGAACATGTAGGTGACGAACTGCCACGAATGGAACATCGGGCTGCCGAACCAGTAGAGACAACCGTACTGGGCCATCAGCGAGTTGAAGAGCGGCAGAAGCCGTATCGCCAGAAAGATTATGCAGTTGGCGATTATCAGGTTTTTCACCACGGGGGGTGTATAGAAGCGGTTGAACATCATCATAGCGTCAATTCAATTTCGATTTGATATCTTCGGCCGTAATTTCGGCCATTATCTGTTTTCCCGAAGGAGTGAAGCTGACATTTCCGCCTGCGGCCAGAAGATCGAGCATCGCCGCCGCTTCGTCGTGCGCAATGCTCTTCGAAAGCGTGCGCGCACCGTTGCGCGCCATGACCGACGCCACCCTCTCGCGACGTATGTCGGCCGCGGTCTGGGGAGTGTCCAACGCCCGCAGAAGCTCGTAGACCAGCGTGTCGATGCTGTCGGCCGGCATGTCGGCCGGAGTGCCCTTGACGTCGATTTCGCCGCCGCCGCTGTACTCTATGTCGAAGCCGAGCGATGCGAAGTCGACCGCATGCTCCTCGATAAGGGCGTAATCCTCGGTCGAGAGCGTCAGATGCTCGGGAAACAGCAGCTGCTGACTCACGGCCGAGCCATTTGAGAGAATGCGCATGTAGGAGTCGAACAGCAGACGCTCGCGCACACGGCGCAGGTCGACAGCGACGAACCGTCCGCCGTAAAGCGCCGCGGCATAACCGCCGCCGATGCTGACCACGCGGTCGAATGCCGACGAAGTCTCGACCTCGACCAAAGTACCCTGTTCGACACTCTCGGAGTGGATGAATTCGAACTCCGACTCGCCGTCGAACATCTCCGACGGCACCGTTTCGAACGACTCCGACGGCACGGCGTCGAACTCGTCGGAGTGCACGATATCGAAACCCGCCATGGCATCGAAACGCGATGCAGACGACTGCTGCGGCCGCACGGCGCCGGCCGGGCGCTGCACCGAGACACCCGAGTCGGCGGCGAAACTGCCCACGCCGAAATAATCCTCGCTGAAAGGATTGTAGTCGGCATTGGAGGTCGAGCGAGGTTCGTTGTACATGCCGCCCTGCTGCATGACGGGTATGTCGACCGCCGCATCGTCCTCGTTGAAGTCCATCATCGGCACGGCGCCCGTCTTGGCGAGCGACTCGCGGACGGCAGCGTTGAGAATGGACCACACAGCCTGATCGTCGGCGAACTTGACCTCGGTTTTCTGAGGATGGACATTCACGTCGATGCGGTCGGGTTTGACCTCCATATAGATGAAGAAAGCGGGGGCCGTGCCCTCGGGTATGAGTTTGTCGTAGGCTTTCACGACGGCGCTGGCGAAGTACGACGACTTGAAATAGCGGCCGTTGACGAACATATACTGCTCGGCGTTCTTCACCTTCGCGGCAGCGGGGCGCCCCACGAATCCGCGAAGCGAGACTATCGACGTGTCGGCATCGACTTCCAGCAGATTGTGCTTGATACTGCGGCCTATGACATCGACTATGCGCCCGGCCAGCGATGCCGGAGCGAGCGAATAGACGGGCGAATCGTTGGCGTAAAGCTCGAACCGTATGTTGGGATTGCAGAGCGCCACGCGGCGGAACTCGCTGCGTATGTTGGCGGCCGAAGAGTTGGGGTTCTCCATGAACTTGCGGCGCGCCGGTACGTTGTAGAACAGATTGCGCACCATGAACTGCGACCCCACGGGACACATCGCAGGCTCCTGCGACACGAACTTGCCGCCGTGGATTGTCGTCAGGGTTCCCATATCGTCCTCGGCCTGACGCGTGCGCAGCTCCACCTGCGCGACGGCGGCAATCGAAGCCAGCGCCTCGCCGCGGAACCCGAACGTGTGGATGGCGTAGATGTCGTCCACCGAAGATATTTTGCTCGTAGCGTGGCGGTCGAAAGC
>CAMWIG010000109.1 GCA_947174295.1 uncultured Alistipes sp.
GAGTTAGACTCAGACTCCCGACCGGCGAAAATGTTGGCGGTCCGCCTTCATTTTCTCGCCTCGGCACAGTACGCCCCGCATTCGGCTCTGCGCTCGGCTTATCGAAAATGTTGATAAATAGAAGAGAATTGTATATATTTGTCCCCGGCAATACTCAATAGGATGAAAGGATTCAGGAATTTAACGGCCGAAGAGACGGCCCGTCTCGAAGCGACGGGCTCGACGGCGGATAACTGGAACTGCGTAACGGTCAGCGACGACTTCGCGACATCGCAAATCGCAGCGTCGCGATTCGGCGGCGAGGTCCGCATCGGAAGCGGCACACGCATCATAGGCTCCACCGTGCGCAACTACGTGCTCGGCGACCGCGTGACGGTCGAGAACGTGACGGCGCTCGAATGCCGCCGACGCTCGGCCTTCGGCAACGGAACGGGCGTATCGACGATGAACGAATGCGGAGGACGTACCGTGCGTATATTCGACACCATGTCGCTGCAAACGGCCTACATATCGGCCGTCTACCGCCACCGGCCGCAGCTCATGGCCGCCATCGACCGCATGACCGACGAGCTCGTGCAGACACGCGAGGCCGACATGGGCGAGGTGGGCGACGACACGCGAATCACCGGCGCGCGCTTCATCCGCGAAGTGCGCATCGGCCGCGGCGTCACCATCGACGGCACGTCGGCCCTCGAAAACGGAACGATAGCCGACGGCGCCCGCACGGGCGTCGACGTCAAGGCCTACGACTTCATAATCTCCGAGGGAGCGAAAATCGACAACGGAACGATAATCGAGCGCTGTTTCATCGGCGAGAGCTGCATAATGGACAAGGGCTTCTCGGCGGCCGAGTCGCTCTTCTTCGCCAACTCCCACTGCGAGAACGGTGAGGCGGCGGCCATATTCGCCGGACCGTACACGGTCTCGCACCACAAGTCGTCGCTGCTGATAGCCGGCATGTTCTCGTTCTTCAATGCGGGCAGCGGCTCCAACCAGAGCAACCACCTCTTCAAGAGCGGCGCCGTACACCAGGCCGTACACCTGCGCGGCTGCAAGTTCAGCAGCGGCGCATACATCATGTCGCCGGCAATCGAAGCACCGTTCACCATGGTGATGGGCCACCACTCCCACCACCACGACACACGCATATTCCCCTACTCCTACCTCATCGAGAGCGACGCCCGCTCGATGCTCATGCCGGGTGCCAATCTGGCGAGCTACGGCACCGTGCGCGACATCGCCAAATGGCCGCAGCGCGACCGGCGCACGGTCTGCCGCGACGTTGTGAACTTCGAGGAGTTCAACCCCTACGTCACGGGACTCATGCTGCGCGGTCTGGACAAGCTGAACCGCTTGAAGGAGGAGTCGCCCGACGAACCGATATACACCTATAACAAGACATTCATAAAGACCCTGCACCTCGAACGCGGCATAAAACTCTACAACAAAGCCATCGTGGCTTCGCTCGGAGCGATGCTCGAAGGAGGCAGCGACGACCCCGCGTGCGACGGCCGCGGAGAGTGGACGGACCTGGGCGGTCAGTTCATCTCGCGGCGCGTGCTGGCCGGGATTCTCGACGACATCGAGAGCGGTCGCATCGCGACGTTCGCCGAAGCCGACCGGCGTTTCCACGACTTCGCCGACCGCTACGCCGACTACGCACGCAGCTGGGCGGCAGACGCTCTCGCGTCGATTACCGGGCACGAACTCTCCGCGGCGGAGACAGAGGAGGCCATAGAGGCCGGCCGCAACGTCCGCGCGTCGCTCAAAGAGATGACCGATGCCGACTGCCGGCGCGACTGTTCGCTCGACATGGCCGTGGGCTACGGTCTGGGCGGCGACTCGGAGGACGATACGCGCGAAGACTACTACTCGGTGCGAGGCCTGAAATAGCAATTTTCGACAAGCCGCGCACCGAAACCGAGACTCGCAGAGTGCGCCGAGGCTGGAAAACCCAATGTTGCAATACCGAATAATGAGGCAACCGACCATGACACGCAAATATTCGCAATCCATAACCCGCGAACACCGCACGGCGGTGATTCTGGCCATAGACTTTTCGGGCTCGATGGCCGGAACGGTCGATTTCGAGGGCCGCACGGTGATGAAATCGCACGCAGTGGCCGAAATCGCCAACCGCATCATATTCGAACTCATCGAACGTGCCCGCCGCGGCGAGGAGGTTCGCGATTACTACGACATAGCCGTCGTGGCCTACTACGACGGACACGTCGAATCGGCCATATCGAACGACGTTGAGTTCGTGCCGGTGTGCGAGCTCGCCCGCCGCAAGGTCGAAAAGAGCGTATGGAGCAGCACACACACGCTTCCCGACGGCGGCACGGCCGTGATACGCACCGTCACCGGCATGCACGTGCATCCGGCGGCAATGGGCTCTACGCCCATGCACAGCGCCATGAGCACCGTCTGCGACCTCGTGGAGAGGTGGTGCGCCGACGAGGCCAATGCCGAGAGCTTCCCGCCCATGGTCTTCAACATCACCGACGGCGAGTTCTCCGACTGCAACGAGACCGAGATGGACGACATAACACGCAAGATCAGGTCGCTGGGCACCGCCGACGGCAACGTGCTGCTGATGAACGTGCATCTGTCGAAAGGCTGCGGCCCGGCCCTGATATTCCCCACATACGACGAGATTCCGCCGGCCGGGCGCAATGCAGGCCTGATGGCCCGCTGGTCGAGCCCCATGCCCGAAGCATTCGAGAAGCTCATCGGCGACTACCGTGGCGGCCGCGTGCACCCGCCATTCATCGGCATGAGCTACAACGCACCGCTCACCGAGCTGCTGAACATTCTCAACATAGGTTCGATAAGCGTCAATACCATACAATAAGGCATGATACCCACTTTCTCAGACGTCATACGTGCGCTCGCCGACTGCCGCGAATCTTTCGACCGCCTGCGCGACATACGCCCCGCCGGCGGCGAGCGCTTCTCGCGCACGTCGTTCTTCGCCGAGTTCGAAGTCGAGTGGCAGGGCTGCAAATGGCTGCTGTGCACACCCCTCGCCGAGGATGCCGTGCGACGGGTGGAGAATACGGCGCTGCGACTCGGACGCGAGCGGCTGCCGCATGTCGCGGAGTACAGAGTGTACCACTCCGAGATGAGGTTCTTCGACTCCGCAGGAGGCGAACACCGCAGCGACGTGGTCATGCAGCGTCTGCCCGACGGCACTCCGCTAAGCCGGCTAACCGACCGCCGGGGCATACGCGAGGAGCTGACCGCCATGCGCGACGAGTTCCTCGCCGCAGGATTTTCGCACAACAACCTAAAACCCGAAAATATCATAGCCACCAACATCGACGGATGCAAGGTCATACGCCCCCACTTCGCGACATTCGATGCGGCCGACGGCGACGCCCGGGCGTTCGAACTGCTCTTCGAGACGTTCCCGGCCGAAGCCGGCTGCGACATGGAGCTGCACGACTCGGCGGCAGGCGGCTACGACTGCCCCGCCTCGGAGTACGACGAGATATGGCCCGAGTACGAATCCCTGCGGCGCGTCCGACGCGGCAGCCTCTACGGCTTCATCGACGACGCAGGCCGCGAGACGATAGAGGTGCGGTTCGACCACGCCACCGATTTCGAGGAGGGCCGTGCCATGGTCGGCGCGAACGGCCGCACGGGACTAATCGACACGACGGGAGCATATGTCATCCCGCCGCTCTTTCCCGAATTGGAGTACTCGACCGAAAACGGCATCTCGATTGCAGGTTCGGCCGAGCAGGGATGGACGGCATTCGACTACGACGGCCGGCAGCTCGACATCCGCGCGGCCTGCATAGGCGACGCACGCCGCATGGCCGCCGAACATATTGAAAACGAATTAACCAGACGAACATGGAAAAGATAAAACTTCTCATTATCGGCAGCGGCCCGGCGGGCTACACTGCCGCGATATACGCTTCGCGCGCCAACCTTTCGCCCGTGCTCTACGAGGGCATCGAACCGGGCGGGCAGCTCACCACGACCACCCAGATCGAGAACTTCCCCGGTTATCCCGAGGGAGTCGACGGCCCGCAGATGATGGCCGACATACGCCGTCAGGCCGAGCGCTTCGGCGCCGACATACGCTTCGGCATAGTGACCGAAGTCGACTTTTCGCAGCGTCCGTTCCGGGTGAAGGTCGACGGCGAACACGAAATCGAAGCCGAGAGCGTCATCGTCGCCACGGGAGCATCGGCCAAATACCTCGGCCTGCCCTCCGAGACCAAGTACCGCGGTCAGGGCGTCAGCGCCTGCGCCACGTGCGACGGCTTCTTCTACCGCAAGAAGGATGTCGCCGTCGTCGGCGGCGGCGACACGGCCTGCGAGGAGGCCACCTACCTCGCCTCGCTGTGCCGTCAGGTCTACCTCATCGTGCGCAAGCCGTTCCTGCGCGCATCGAAGGCCATGCAGGAGCGTGTGTTCGCTACGCCCAACATCAAGGTCATGTTCGAGCACAACACGGTAGAGGTTCTGGGCGACGACAGCGGAGTGACGGGAGCGCGTCTGCGCCGCAACGACGGCGAGGAGACCACGATAGCCATCGACGGTTTCTTCCTGGCAATCGGCCACCACCCCAACACCGAACTCTTCGCCGGACAGCTCGAACTCGACGCCGAGGGTTACATCGTCACCGAACCCGGCACGTCGCGCACCTCGGTGGAGGGCGTATTCGCCGCCGGCGACGTGAAGGACCCCTCGTACCGTCAGGCCATCACCGCCGCAGGTTCGGGCTGCATCGCCGCCCTCGACTGCGAACGCTTCCTGCTCAAATAATTCAAAATTCAGAATCAAACGACGACGCAGCGACCGGCACGACATAAAAAAGGCGGCTACACGACTTTGCACTAATTATATCGACGTCATTCCGAGCGTAGCGAAGAGTCTGAAAAATAAATAATAAGTTCCGTTTTGAGCTTCTCCGTAACGATACTCGGCTCGGCGTCGGCCAAACCCACCGCGGGGCGTCACCCCTCGGCACAGGTGGTCGACGTCCACGAGCAGTACTACCTCGTCGACGCCGGCGAGGGCGTGCAGCAGCAGATGTTCCGTTACGGAATCAACCCTTTGAAGCTGCGCGCCGTCTTCATCTCGCACCTGCACGGCGACCACGTGTTCGGGCTCTTCCCGCTGCTCTCGACGCTGGGGCTCTACGGCCGCCGCACGCCGCTGCGCATCTTCGCGCCGGCGCCGTTCGGCGAGATTCTCGACTGCCACCTGCGCTACTTCGACAGCGAGCTGCCGTACAGCGTGGAGTGGACGCCGGTCGACACCACGGCGCACGCGCTGCTGTTCGAGAACCGCACGCTCGAAGTGTGGAGCATCCCCCTGCGGCACCGGGTTCCGACCGCCGGCTACCTGTTCCGCGAGAAGGAGCCGCCGCTGAATGTCGACAAGTTCAAAATCGCACGATACGCACTCTCGATAGCGCAGATAACCGCCGCCAAGCGCGGCGAGGACATAACGCTCGACACGGGCGAGGTGCTCCCGAACGGCGAACTGACCTACACGCCCTACCGCGCACGGTCGTATGCCTACCTCTCGGACACCAACTTCTCGGCCAAGGCAGCCGGTCTATGCCGCGGAGTCGACCTGATGTACCACGAGGCGACATACGCCGCCGCCGAGCAGCGGTCGGCGCGCGAACGCGGCCACTCGACCACGCGCGACGCCGCGAAAGCCGCCCGGCAGGCCGAAGCCGGCAGGCTGATAATAGGCCACTACTCCTCGCGCTACAAGGACGAGCAGGTGCTCGTAGCCGAAGCCCGGGAACTCTTTCCCGATACCTGCGCCGCCGAGGAGGGCAAAACTTTCACGATAGAGAAACGAAGATGATTACCAAAGCCGACATACAACTCGTCCGCTCGCTGGCGGACAAGCGCGCCCGCGACGAACACTCGCTGTTCGTGGCCGAGGGCGCGAAGCTGATTTCGGAGCTCCGGGAGTCGCACCTGCGCGTAAGACGCATATTCGCACTCGACGGAGTGTTCGACTCGCCGGATATCGACATCGCGACACCCAAGGAGATGGAGCGTCTGTCGCACCTGAAAACACCCTCCAACTCGCTGGCGCTGGTCGAGATTCCGCGCTACACGCTGCGGCCCGAGGAGCTGTGCGGCCGCCTGACTCTCGCGCTGGACGACGTGCAGAATCCCGGCAACATGGGCACCATCGTCCGTCTGGCCGACTGGTTCGGCATCGGCGACATCGTCTGCTCGCCCTCGACCGCCGACTGCTTCAACCCCAAGGTCGTGCAGGCGACCATGGGCGCGATACTCCGCGTGAGGGTCCACTACACGGAGCTCGCACCGTGGCTCGAACGCATGCGCTCGCTCGGAGAGGAGGTCTACGGGACATTCCTCGACGGCGACGACATCTACCGCGGCGAGCTCTCGACGCACGGAGTGCTCGTCATGGGCAACGAGGGACGCGGCATACGCCCCGCCACGGAGCGTCTCGTCTCCCGCCGGCTCTTCATACCGCCCTACCCCGCCGACCGCCGCGGCTCGGAGTCGCTCAACGTCGCCGTCGCCACGGCCGTCGCATGCGCCGAATTCCGACGCAAAGCGAGCCTTTCGGAATTTCAGAATTAGACGGGCCGCACCTTTCGGCGCAGTCACCGAGAGGATGCCATACAATACGACACAAAAATATCGGACATACACGCCTTCGGTCGCGCGCATGTCCGATATTTTTCGCAGCTTATCCCGAATATCCTCTACTCCGACAACGCAAGGCGGAATCCGTTGCCGGCGAGCCGGTCGTCAGGCCCGCCGTACCCCCGATACGTAACCCGGCACACCCATGCGTCGCTTATTCCGCAGCCGCCCCGCTGCGCACGGCTGAAACCCGACAACGGGCCCGCGGGATTGACTTGCAGCGAACCTCCGCGCATATAAAATTCTTTCCAGTCCTGACACCACTCCCAGATATTGCCGGTCATGTCGAAGATGCCGAGTTCGTTCGGCGATTTCAATCCGACAGCGCATATTCCGTCTCGGCCGGAATTTACATTGTACCACGCAACATCGTCGATGTTATCGCTGCCGCTGTATTCGTATCCGCAGCTCAGGCTGCCGCCGCGCGCCGCGAACTCCCACTCCGCCTCGGTCGGCAGACGG
>CAMWIG010000110.1 GCA_947174295.1 uncultured Alistipes sp.
CGGCGAGGTTCTGACCGACAGACGCTCCGACTGCGGCGGCGGGGACAACGGCGAGCCGGAAGCACCCGAGCTGACGCTGCGCCGCGTGTGGGAGTTCGCGACGACGGCTCCGGCGGAGGAGCTGCGCTTCATCCTCGAAGCCAAAAGGCTCAACAAGGCGGCCGCCGAGCGTTCGTTCGAGGGCGAATACGGCCACTCGCTCGGCAAGACCCTCAAACAGAGCCGCGAAATAGGCATCATGGGCGATAGCATCTTCTCGCGCATACTCTCCTACACGTCGGCGGCATGCGATGCGCGCATGGCCGGAGCCATGATTCCCGTGATGAGCAATTCGGGCAGCGGCAATCAGGGCATTGCGGCCACGCTGCCCGTGGTCGTCTACGCCGAAGAGTGCGCAGCCGACGAGGAGCACACGGTGCGCGCACTCGTACTCAGCCATCTGACGGTCATATACATCAAGCAGAGTCTCGGCCGTCTGTCGGCCCTGTGCGGCTGCGTGGTGGCGGCCACAGGGTCGAGCTGCGGCATAACCTACCTCATGGGCGGCGGTTACGACGAGGTGTCGTATGCCGTGAAGAACATGATAGCCAATCTGACAGGAGTGATATGCGACGGTGCGAAACCGAGCTGCGCGCTGAAACTGTCGAGCGGCGTATCGACGGCCGTACTGTCGGCGATGCTGGCCATGGAGCACAAGTGTGTGACCTCGGTCGAAGGCATCATCGACGACGACGTCGACCGTTCGATACGCAACCTGACCGCAATAGGCCGCGACGGCATGAATGAAACCGACCGTCTGGTACTCGAAATTATGACCGGCAAATCGCAATGCTGAGCCGGGCGATGCAACATGCGGACACACAGCGTCGTACCTTCGGGTACGGCGTTTTTTTGTCTCCGGGGCCGAACTACGGAACGGATTTTGCCCCAGTGCCGGTACGTATAACCAATAAAACATTGCGCGACTATGTATTTCTTATGGTATTTATTGATCGGGCTCGTAGCCGGCTGGCTGGCGAACCTGATGGTCAAGGGGCATGGCGCCGGACTGTTCATCAACCTTATCGTCGGCATCGTCGGCGGTATTCTCGGCGGGTGGATATTCTCGCTCTTCGGCCTCTTCGCCGTAGGTACGTTCGGGAGCCTCGTCATGGCACTCGTAGGTGCCGTGGTGCTGCTCTGGATTGTCTCGGCGCTCTCCCGCAACAAGACCAAAGCCAACGTTTAACCTTTAAAACACAACCTTTATGGACAAGACCAAAATCAACGACACCATCGACCGCGCGGCCGACAAGACCAAGAGCGCAGTCAACAACATCGCCGACAAGTTCGACAAAACAGCCGACAAGACTCGCGAGAAGTATTCGGAGGTGAAACACGACATGGGCGAGAAGTTCACCGAAGCGAAACACAACATGGGCGAGAAGTATTCGGAGGTGAAGCACGACATGGGCGAAAAGTTCACCGAGGCCAAGCACACCATGGGCGAGAAGGCCGAGCACTACAAGAACGCAGCCAAGGAGAACATCTCCAAGGCCGCCGATCGCACCGAGGAGGCCGTACACCGCGCCGCCGACAAAATCAAGGAGAAGGTCGGCAAGTAGCATTCCGCCGGCCTACGCCGCATGCGACCGCAGCATCCTCGGATACTGCGGTCGTTTGGCGTTGTAGGATTAATTTGCTAACTTTGCGCAAAAAGGAGACTATGGCGAAACGGAGCTGGAAACCCGGAACGATGATATATCCGCTGCCCGCCGTGCTGGTGAGCTGCGGCCGGACTGAGGAGGAGTACAACCTCCTGACGGTGGCATGGACGGGCACGGTGTGCACCAATCCGCCGATGTGCTACGTCTCCATTCGGCCCGAACGCCACTCCTATCCCATAATCCGCCGCACGGGCGAGTTCGTCATCAACCTCACCACGTCGGCAATGGCCCGCGCCACCGACTGGTGCGGCGTGAAGTCGGGGCGCGACTTCGACAAGTTCCGCGAAACGGGACTCACGCCCCGAAAAGCGGCCGTGGTCGATGCTCCCGTCGTGGACGAATCGCCGATAGCAATCGAGTGCCGCGTGCGGCAGGTCATTCCTCTCGGCTCGCACGACATGTTCCTCGCCGAGGTGGTGAACGTGCAGGTCGACGAGTCGCTCATCGACCCCGAGTCGGGCCGTTTCGACCTCGAACGCGCCAGACCGTTAGTCTACTCCCATGGCGAATACTTCGAGCTCGGAGAGCTCATCGGGCACTTCGGCTGGTCGGTGCGCCGCCGTAAGACGATAGCCCGCGAGCGCAATGCCGCCGCCGGCCGTCGCAATTCCGCAACGAAACATACCCGCAAAGAATGCAAAAAATAATCTCCCGCTGGGTCGATTCTCTGCTGGTCGGCCTCGGATTCACCGAAACGCAGGCCGACGGCGTCGACCAATGGATAATTCTCGGCATAATCTGCGTCATAGCGATGGCGGTCGACCTCGTATGCCGCACGGTGCTTCTCAAAGTGGTGAACCGCATAGTCCGCCGCACCAAGGCGCATTGGGACGACATAGTCTTCGACTCGAAGGTTCTGCGCCGCTTCTGCAACATCATCACGCCGCTGCTGCTGCACGCCATGCTCCCTGCGGCGTTTCCCGAGGATTCGCCGGTGCTGTCGCTCATCCTGCGCATATTGCAAATCTACATCGTCCTCACTGTCCTGAGGTTCATCAACACTCTGCTCGAAGCGATATTCGAGGCGGCCGAAAATCTCGACCAGTGGCAGGGCAAGCCGCTCAAAGGACTGATGCAGACCGGGCAGGTCGCAGCCATAATAGTAGGCGCGATACTCATCATCTCGATACTCATCGACAAGTCGCCGACGATTCTTCTGACGGGTCTCGGAGCTTCGGCTGCGGTCATGATGCTGATATTCAAGGACAGCATACTCGGTCTGGTGGCCGGTGTGCAGCTCTCGGCCAACAACATGCTCAAAGTGGGCGACTGGATAGCCATGCCGAAGTATGGCGTCGACGGAATGGTCACCGAAGTAGCCCTGACGATAGTCAAGGTGCGCAACTGGGACAACACCATCGTCACGCTGCCGCCCTATGTGCTCATCAGCGACTCGTTTCAGAACTGGCAGGCCATGCGCGACAGCGGCGGCCGAAGGGTCAAGCGCAGCATCTCGATCGACATGTCGACCGTCGGGTTCTGCACTTCGGAGCAGATCGAGCGATTCGCCCGCACGGGCCTTCTGCACGACTACGTGACGCAGACCGGGGAGCGCATCGACAGTTTCAACCAGGCCAACGGCGTAACGCCCGAAACGCGCGACCTCGACGGCATGCGGATGACCAATCTCGGAGCGCTGCGCAACTACATCATGGCATATCTGCGCCGCCGCGACGACGTCAACAAGTCGATGCTGCTCAACGTGCGCCAGCTGCAACCCACCGAGCACGGAATACCTTTGGAGCTCTACTTCTTCACCTCGGCAGTGGACTGGATGACCTACGAGCGCATACAGTCCGAGGTGTTCGACCACGTGTTGGCCGTCGTTCCGCTGTTCGGGCTGCGTGTGTTCCAGAGGCCGACCGGCGAAGACCTGCGGCTCGTGCGCAATGACGCAATCCGATAGCGGGAGTTGCATGGAAACCGCACATGCGGGGCGCTCTGTACCGCACGTATTATTTATCGCAAACTGTACGACGTATGAAAATCACGATATCTCCGCCGCGGCTCGAACCGATGCTTAATGAGGATATGCCGTTTTCGTCGATTGCCGCCGATGCCGATATCGAGGATGCGGAGGCGTGCCGCTTTTGCCGCGAGACTGTCGCGGAGTTCGCGCCGCGCACGCTGACTGTCGGCGGCTGCGTGTTCGACCGCGTGCGGCTGGCGTCGCTGCGCATGCGCGGCGTGCGCTTTTATGACGTGCGTTTCGAGCGCTGCGACCTGTCGATGGCCGATTTGCGCGGAGCGAGCTTCAATCGGGTAGAGTTCGCCGGGTGCAAACTCCAAGGCGCCGATTTGTCGGAGACGACTATGAATCATGTCGTGATTGCGGATACCTCGGCCCGTTACGCGAATCTCGCGATGAGCCGTTTGCGGCACGTCCGTCTTGCGGGGGCGGACTTTCGGGGCGGAGTGCTGGCTGATATGAAGACCGAGCTGGTCGAGGTATTGCGCTGCGACTTTACGGAGGCTGATTTCTCGCACACACGGCTCGCCGGTCTCGACTTTCGCGACTCGGCGATCGACGGCATCGCGGTGAACCCGTCCGACCTGCGCGGTGCGACCGTCTCGACATGGCAGGCAGCCGCGCTTATCCGCATCCTCGGCGTTCGGGTCGAGGATTGATGATAACAAAAACCCCGCTTCGATATGGCGGGGTTATTTGTTGCAAAGCGGAAAGGGAACCTGCCGATTGTGATTCAATACACCTTGATTTTCGCGGCGGCGGCTTTCGTAGCGTCGCGCAGTGCGTCGAGGTCGCTGCCGACGGGGGCATAGCGCACCACGACGCCCATGCGTCGGTTGAGTTTCGTGCGCGGTTTGCCGAAGATGCGCAGGTAGGTGTTCTCCTCGCTGCAAACCTCCTCCTCGCCGCTGTACTGCGGGCGCTCGGCGCTGGCGATGGGCGAGAGGATGACGGCGCTCGCACCCATTCGTTCGAGCGATATGCGCGGGATGGGCAGCCCGAGCATGGCGCGCAGGTGCAGTTCGAACTCGTTGAGGTTCTGCGTGCCGGCCAGAGTCACCATTCCGGTGTCGTGCGGACGCGGCGACAGCTCGGAGAAGTAGACTCCGTTTTCGTGGCTGAGGAAGAACTCCACGCCCCACAGTCCGGCGCCGGTGAGGGCGCGCGTAACCTTCTCGGCCATGCGCTGCGCCTCGCGCAGGTGCTCCTCGGAGATAGGTGCGGGCTGGAAGCTCTCGCGGTAGTCGCCGCCCTTCTGCACGTGGCCGATAGGCGGGCAGAACAGGGTCGGGCCGTTCTTCGGCGTCACGGTGAGGAGCGTGATTTCGCTGTCGAAGCGTATGAACTCCTCGACGATGAGCTCGCGGATATCGCCGCGGCTGCCGCTGCAACCGTACTCCCACGCCTTGGCGAGCTCCTCGCGCGAAGAGACGAGCGACTGGCCCTTGCCCGAGGAGGACATGAGCGGTTTGACGACGCACGGGAAGCCGATTTTCTCGGCTGCGGCGCACAGTTCCTCGTAGGATTCGGCGTAGAAATAGCGGGCGGTTTTGAGCCCCAGCTCCTTGGCGGCGAGGTCGCGGATGGCTTTGCGATTCATCGTGAAGTTCACGGCCTTGGCGCTCGGCACGACCTGGATGCCCTCGCGCTCGAAATCGTAGAGACGTTCGGTGCGGATGGCTTCGATTTCGGGAACGATGATGTCGGGGCGGTGACGCTCGACCGCGGCCGCGAGAGCTTCGCCGTCGAGCATGTCGAACACTTCGCACTCGTCGGCAACCTGCATGGCCGGCGCGCCTGCGTAGGAGTCGCATGCGATGATGTATTGGCCTTTGCGTTGAGCCGCGATGACGAACTCCTTACCCAATTCGCCGGAACCCAGCAGAAGAATCTTTTTAGTCATGATATGTTTTATTTGAGGTTTACGATGTTTGCGCTGTGTTGAAAAACCCTGCCGTTATCCGCCGGCGCATCCGCACCAGATAGCGAGCCTGAGCTGTGCGTCCGCAGAGCGTGTACCATGCTGCTATGGCGAGCGTCGCGACCCACTTCGCGCACTCGGCTGCGGCGGCTGCGGTGAGCCGACCGCCGGCCTGCGCTCGCAGACGCTGTGTCGCGCCTATGTTGCATGCCAGCCGGTCGAAGTATTCGTCGGTGAGTTTCGCCGCCGGGATGACGTGCCACATCACGGCTTGCGGCGCATACATGCAGCGTTCGCCGCCGCGGGCCAGACGTTGGAAGAGATCGCTCTCCTCGCCGCCGGTGAGCTTGCCGCCCGAGCGTCCGAGCGACGTGTCGAAGGCTCCGTACCGCTCCACGGCCGAGCGCCGCAGAGCCATGTTGCCGCCGCCTGGAATGCGGCCGGCCGGAAATTCGCGCACTTCGTTGCCGAGGTCTATCGGATTGGCTATCGGCTGCTCCGTCCAGCGCGACATCCACGCGGGCCGTCCCGAGGGATATTCGGCGATGATGCGTCCGCCGGCGGATGCGGCGTCGGGGTGCGAGTCGAAGAGCTCGATGTAGGCGCTGATGAAATCTCGGTTTATATGTTCGTCGTCGTCGATGATGGCTATGTATTCGCCCGACGTCTCGGCGATGCCGCGATTGCGGGCGTAGGAGAGGCCTTGCCTCGTTTCGCGAACCATGCGTATGGGAAGGGCAGGGTATCGGGCCGCGAATTCGGCGAAGCGTGCGGCGGTGTCGTCGGTGGAGTTGTTGTCCACCGCCACGCATTCCCATGTCGACGGGTCGGCGCTCTGAGCCGCTACGGATTCGAGTGCGCGTATCAGCTCTGCCGAACGGTTGTATGTTGCGATTATCAACGATAGTCGGGGCATGACGGTGTGATTTTGCTCCGCAAAGGTATCAAAAAACAGCGAGACCGCAAACAATCTGCCGTCATAAAACACCGGCCGACCGTTTCCCGTGCAGGGAGCGGTCGGCCGGTGTATCGTGTGAATCATGACGGTTTACAGCAGCCCGTCGAAAATCAGCTGTTCGCGGACTTTTTCCCAGTTCACCGCCGGTCGTTTCACTCCGTCGATGAACTTTATCGGGCAGCCGAGCGCCGAATCGTCGATGTAGAGGTCGGCGTAGATTTTCGGCGAGTCGGTCCACGACTTCTGGTCGGGATTGGCGTTCACGGCATAGAATTTCAATCCGCGCTCCTCGCACCATGCCGTGGCACGCTTCAACAGCGACCCGCTGCGCATGGTGTGGAGG
>CAMWIG010000111.1 GCA_947174295.1 uncultured Alistipes sp.
CGGCATACGAGATCATGCCTAGTCTCGTGGGCTCGGAGAGGGGTATAAGAGACAGACAGAGACATGCGAATTTGAAGAACAAGCCGAACGATGAAACATCTTTATTTGTCGATACTGATTCCCCTGTTAGGATTGCTGCCGGCGTATGACGCTGCTGCTCAGTCATATATGAGTGTCGGCAAGTGGGGGGGGAATTTCTGAATCCGCATCTTCCGGGACTTCGATAGCCGAGAGTTTCGCGATTTATTATTGGCGCGACAGAATCGACATCGACGAAGACTATCTCGACAACCGGGCCCAAACCGACCATATCAGGGAGTATCTGGCCCGTTCTCCGCACATCGACAGCATAACGGTCTATGCCTACGCTTCGCCCGAGGGTGTCTACGAGCACAACGTATGGCTGTCGCGCAAGCGCGCCGAAGCCGCCCGCCGCTACATCCTCGAACATCTGCCAGCCGACCGCCGTCTCGACGAGTCGTGCATCCGTCTGCGCCCCATGGAGGAGAACTGGGAAGGCCTTCGCCGTGAAATCGAGGCCAACTATCACCGTGCCGACCGCGGCCGTGTGTTGGCGATTCTCGATGCTTCGGTCGGTAACGACACCAAAAAGTGGCGTTTGCAGCAGCTCGACGACGGTTACACCTATAAATACATAATTCGTCACCATATGCCCGAGCTGCGTCTTGCGACGTGGATTTGCGTCTGGGAGCACCCGATAGCCAGACGGGAACCCCTGCCGGCGGCCGCCGCGGTATTCGACAAACCTCTGCCCGACATGCCGGCCGTAACGGTTCCCGTCGCCGAGTGGGACAAGCGCACGATTCTCGCCTTGAAAACCAACATGCTCTACGATGCGGCCACGTGGCTCAACTTCGCTGTCGAGGTGCCCGTTGCGCGCCGCTTCTCCCTGCTCTACGAACACCACTGCCCGTGGTGGGTGACTGAGTCGAACAAACACTGTCTCGAATTTCTCTCGTTCGGCGGAGAGTTCCGATGGTGGTTCAGTCCGCGCTACCGTGCCGAGAGCTCCACGCTGGTCAAGCGCGACGCGCTGGTCGGCCACTTTCTCGGAGTGTACGGCATGGGCGGCAAGTTCGACTTGCAGTCGAAGCACACGGGCTGTTATCAGGGCGAATTTTTCAGCGTGGGCCTGACCTACGGCTACGCGATGCCGATATGCAAGCGACTTAACATCGAGTTCTCGATATCGGCAGGCTATGCCCGCATTCCCCACCGCCACTACGTGCCGACCGACGACTGGGAGCTTCTCATCCGCGACCGCAGCAAGTCGGGAACGTGGAACTACTTCGGCCCGACGAAGGCCGAGATAGCGCTCGTGTGTCCTATCCTCGTGAAATATAAGAAGAAAGGAGGCCGCCGATGATGCGTCTTATACGATATGCCGTGCTTGTCGCCGCAGCTGCGGCTGCTGTCGGCTGCCATCGCCGGCCGCTGGTCGATGTCGAGAATACGCACTACGTGCGCGTCTATCTCGACGAGGAGCTGCTGAATGTCACCACGGGTTTCTACGACGAGAGCCGTCGCAGGCCGGCATACTCGACTCCGTCCGTCATGCGCGTCGCTCTGTTCGACCCCGAATCGGGACGGGTTGTCGGCGAGCGCTATCTGCGCGGCCGCGGCCGCGATGCCCGCGGTGCATATTGCGACGGTTATATCGCAGCCCCGCCGGGCGACTATTGCCTTCTGACCTATAATTTCGGTACGGAATCCACTCTCCTGCGCCGGGAGAACGACTACCGCGAGGTCGAAGCCTACACCAACGAGATTGCGTCGCACCTCTACAACTATCTGCCGAGCCGTGCCGCAGGCGACGATGCCGAGCGCATAGTCTACGACCCCGACCATCTGTTCGTCGACGGTTGCGAGCGGGTGCGCATACCGTACCGAAGCTATGTCGATACGCTCCGAAACGAACACGGCGACTACTTCACGGCCCGCAGCGTGGTGAAGTCGTACTACCTCCAAATCCGCGTCAGGGGAATGCAGTATGCCTCGACCGCCGTGTCGCTTCTGACCGGCATGGCCGGTTCGGCGATGCTGCATGACCGGCGGATGCGCACCGACAATCCCGCGACGCTCTATTTCGAGATGATGCGCTCCGACGAAAAGTCAGCCCGGGATGCCGAGGATGGTATGACCGTCATCTATACCACGTTCAACACTTTCGGCAAATTGCCCGACGACGATAACCGGCTCGAAATAGCATTCGATTTCATTACGACCGACGGCAGGGCCCTGAGCGCAACGCTCGACATTACGGACAAGTTCAGCGAGCCCGATGCCGTGGAGCATCAGTGGATTATCATCGATCGGACAATCGAAATCCCCGAACCCGAAAATCCGGGCGGTGGGTTCGTGCCCGGAGTGAATGATTGGGGCGAAATCAATACGGACATAATAATCTGACACATACTTTTTATTAATTTTTTAAATTTACTATCATGAAAAAATTATTGTTTGCAGCTGCCGTAGCGGGCGTAGCGCTTGCCGGCTGCGTATCCAACGAGGCCGAGGTCTCGCCGAAGGCCGAAGGAAGAATCGCATTCGCCGCTCCGCTCGTGTCGGGCGTGACGCGTGCTTACGTAGGCGAAATCAAGAATCCATATCCGACGGAGGAGAATTTCGTGGTGAGCGCCAAGTACTACGACAACGCGTTCGATTCGTGGAACAACGGCCAGAGCTATATGTCCGGCGTAAAGGTGGTGTACAGTGCGGCGGATAACGCATGGGCGCCCGAGGGTCAGGACTACTATTGGCCTAAGAACGGTTCGCTGACCTTCTTCGCCTATTCGCCTGCCGACTATTCGTCGTGGGCCCCTGCGATTAATGCCGACGAGAAGCTCGCCGCATCGGCGGTTGCCGTGACGGCTGCGAATGTCGACCTGCTGTACAGCGACCTGACCAAAGACCAGACCAAGGCGAACTACACGACCAACACCTACTATAACGGTGTGGATATCAAGTTCTGCCATGCTCTGTCGTCGATTGTCTTCAAGACCCGCCTTACCAGCGAGCTCAACGGCACGACGATTACCGTCAATGAGGTGACTCTCTCGGGCGTTAGCTCCAAGGGCGATTTCGAGTGGAGTCTCGATGCCGACGATGCTCCCGTATGGAGCAGCCAGAGCGAGGCAGCCGGCTATACCGCCGTTTCCGGGGCCGGACAGGAGGTGAAATACGGCGATGCTGTCGAGCTGGAAGGCGCCAATGCTCTGATTCTTCTCCCGCAGAGCCTGACCGATGCCGTAGCTACGGTCAAGTACACCATTCAGAACGACGGCGGGGAGGCTATCGAACAGACGACGACCGTGGCTCTCGCCGACCTGAAATACGGTAGTCAGGAGTCTGCCGAGTGGCTGCCTGGCAAGCGTTACATCTACACCGTCAATTTCGGTCTGGATCGCATCGTCTTCGCTCCCCAGGTCAAGGACTGGGAGGATGTAGTGGTCAGCGAATAGCCTCCGCACCATACGCGCTGTTCCCGTCGGGGCCGGGTAAAACCCCTGATAATCTGCGGAGAGGCGACACTCTCCGCAGGTGCTGACTGAAAAAAAAGAATCAACCGCATGAAACGATGCCTATTGATAGCGGCGGCCTTGTCGGCCGCCGGGTGCGTGACCGAGCGCGATGTCTGCGACCCTGTCGTGGAGTTGGGTTTCGTGCCCGCCGTGTACGGTTCGGTGCGTGCTGCCGGCGAACGGGCGGAGGGTCTCCCGTTCCGCGTCAGCGCGTGGTCGCTGCCTGCCGATGCGAGGTGGAGCGCTGAGCGTAACGTGGCAGAGGAGTTCCTTGCCGGCGACCTCGTTGCGCAGAGCGGCGGCATATGGCGGCCGTCCGAGCCGCGGAATTGGCCCGGGCGCACGCTGCGTCTGTCGTTCATGGGGTATGCGCCTTCGGATGCCGGCGCACGCTGCGACAAGAACGACGGCGTCGTCTTCGCCGATGTGGATACGGCCGCCGAACAGCCGGATTTGCTCTTCACAGAGCCGCTGACCGACGTGTCGAAGTTCTCGAACGGCGGTATCGTGCCGATGGCGTTCCGTCATGCGTTGTGCGAGGTGGCGTTCCGTGTGCACCGCCTGAATGCCGGCGGCGGCGAGATAGTCCTGCGGCGCATTGTCGTCGAGTCGCTGCATTGCCGCGGCTGTTTTGCGTCGCTCGCCTCGCCGCAGTGGCGATTCGTCGGCGAACCTGCGCCGCAGGTGTTTTTCGACGGAGAGTTCGCGGTGCCCTCGTCCATCCGCAGTGCCGGTGAATCCCGCCGTGTCATTCCGCAGCGTCTCGGATGCCGGGTCTTCGTGGAGTTCGACTATGTCAATGCGTTCGGCGGCGTCATCTCGCAGCGCCTTTCGACCATACCGCTCGACATACTTTTCGAAGCGGGCCGCCGATATGTCTGCACCCTGACGCTGGCGCCCGATGACGTGAAATTCCTGCATGAGACAATGGAGCTGGATATATAAACGACTTGCAGTTATGAAGTTTGTAATTGGATTCGCTACAACGGCCGTGCTGCTCGCCTCGTGCGGCGGCGACCACGGCACGCCCGGGCCTGCACCCGAACCGACCGATGCGCCCATGATGTTCGGCGCCGCCAGCGGCACATCGACATCGGCCTCAAAGCGCAGCCTCGTGGGCAGCCGCGTGGATGGAGAGCCGATGGAGGAGGGTGCTATGACACTCGACGACATGTGCACGCCGTCGGTCGGCGGTCGTGCGATTGCCCTCTGGGGCGACTATTGCCGCAACCCGAAGTCGAAAGACCGCACGGAGTATGTCGATATTTTCGAGTCGGCGCAGCTGACCTGCAATCCCGAAGCGACCGGCAGCTCGTGGGCCTACGACGGTCCGGCGCTGTATTGGCTGCGCGGCTGCTCCTATCGTTTCCGTGCCTATTTCCCGGCGATGATAGAACCGGTGTCTTCGTCGAACATCTCGACTCTTTCGCTCGAATACCCGTCGAACCGCGTGCAGGAGGATCTGCTCGTCGCCTACAACGAGGCCGATTCGGACAATCCCGATTTCGACCCGCGCAGACCCGTGGAGCTCTATTTCCGTCATACGCTCGCTGCGCTGAAACTCAAATTCGAGCTGGACTATGCCAATACCGATACTATCACCGCGTGCTGGTTCGAGAACGGCGTCAGGGACGATTTCGCCGTCGGCGGCATTCTTTTCTGCGAACGGCGCGAGTCAGGCGGCCGCATATTCTCATCCGCAGAGCCGCCCAGGGAGTCGGAGCTCGACTCCTATTTCCAGTGGCTCGAAGGCTATCATCCCGAGCCGAAGGTCGATCGGTTCTACAAATGGACATGCACCAGAACCGGCGGCCGGCACAACGGCCTGCCTCTGAAAACGACTCTCGATGAGGACAACAATCTTCGGGTCGAAACTGCGGCCTGCGCCTATCTCTGCGAACCCGGAATGACCGATGCCGGCGAACTCTTCATCCGCAACGGGGGATGGCTGCTCATCATGCCGCAGGAGTCGACGGGCAATCTGCAACTCTGCTTCCAGACCGTTCACGGCGGCGGTTCGACGGTGTTCCGGGTCGCCATACCGAAAAATACGGGCCCCGTGACGAACGACGACGGCGATTATGTCGATGCTGCGGGAAATATCGTCGGCGATGTCTCGCAGGCTGCGCAGTACGATCGTTGGCGGGCCGGCAAGCGCTACACCTACACGGTCAGGATTCGAAAGAGCGATTTGTCGGTGTCGCTTGCCGTTGCCGACTGGAACATGAGATATTCGTCGACACAGATAGAATTTTAGTATTATGAAGATTCAAAACGTACTTCGCTATGCCGTGGCCGCAGCAATCGCAATCGCGGCGGCATGCCGGCACGATGCCGGGGAACCTGTGCCCGACCTCTCCGCGCGACGGCTTCCGGCGAGTCTGTCGATAACCATGCGGGCGTCGGATATTCGCACTGCAATCGAAACGCGCAACATGATAGACCCCGACGGACACGGCGGCTGGTCGGAGGAGGAGCTGCTGGCCGACGGCCGTATCATACGCCGACTTACGGTGATGCTCATCGACTCGATAAGCGGTGAAATGGTCGCTTACCGGCATATAATCTACGACGGCGCCGACGGTGCCGAACGGCCGATTCACAGACCGATGCTTTGCGGCGACGACGAGCCGGAGGGCGGAAACGGTTTCGTGGACGAGACCGGAGCCGTCGATACCGGCTTGCAGTACAGCGACAAGGTTCGTCTGACGTTCAACTACGACTATCCGCTGCACGGCGACGTGGAGCGTCTCAAACACGGCAAGTACGTGCTTATGGCCGTCGCCAATTACGGCAGTCTGCCGGTCATCGACGATGCTAACCCCGACGATGGCAAGGTCGACCATCCGTCGGTCGCCGGTCGCAACGGATTTATCAAGCAGCTGCATGCCGTCATACACCGTTTCTACGGCGACGACGACATGTCGCTGCCCGACGAGACGATGAACGACCCCGATTTTTTGCGAACTGCGGGCCGGGGTATCAGCGACTTCCGCGCTTCGCTCGCCGGATTCTACGACTATGTTCTGTCGGTTGCCTTGGACGATGAGGGGAATCAGCCTTACGTGCGCAAGAAACTCGATGCGCTGCCGCTATTTACGGTCGGATATATCGACTTGCAGCCCGGGGCGAACGATATCGTCGAGCCGATAAGTCTCTACCGAACATATGCCCGCCTGCGTATCGAAGTCCGAAATTACAGCTCCTGTCCGTTGAGTATCTACGATTTGAAGTTCAGCGACAACTTCTCGAAGGACAAGACATACTTCTGCCGTATGCCCGGTGCGGCGGACATCTTCGACGGTCTGGACTATACGCC
>CAMWIG010000112.1 GCA_947174295.1 uncultured Alistipes sp.
TGGCGAGGTTTTCGTCGCCGGTCTCGGCACGCGGGTTGCCGACCGATTCCGGTTCGTCGGGGCCGCTCTTCGCCATTTTGAACAGCGCCCGCTGGTTCACGGTCTGCACCTTTTCGTCCGTGCCCTCCGTCTGGTCGAACGACTCCTCGGCTGCCGCCCGCACATGCTGGCGCGGCTGCTCGGTCGGCTGCGGCTTGATTTTCGGCGGTGCGGGCGGTTCGACCTCCTCCACGACCACGAATATCGTGTCGGAGTAGGGCTGCCGCCGTTCGAAATCGAACGAAACGAAGCCCAGCGCCGCGGCGATAAGCAGTATGTAGAGTGCCGTCACCGCCGCCGCCCAGCGTCGCGGCGAGGTATCATCAGCGTAGTAGTTCATTCTCGATTGCTATAATAATATGTTGTACCGACGACTGGCATGACGGCCGCCGGCGGTGTGCCGGCGCGCCGCCCGCCTATGCGTCGTGCGGACGGCGGGCCTGCTATTCGGGACTCGTCGCCAGAATCATCTTGTAGTTGTTGCGCTTGCCGATGTTCATCAGCTTGGTCAGCTCGTCGACCGGCACCGTCTTGTCGAGATGAAGCGATACGGTCGGTTCGACCTGCCCTTCGAGACGTGTTTTCAGCGCACGCTCCACACCGGCGGCCGAGCCGACGTTTTCGAGCTCCACGAAGTAGTTGTACGTGCCGCGTCCGGCGTCCTGCACCGATACCGTGGTGAGCGCCTTGTCTTTGAGCGTGTTCGAGCTCTTGGGCAGCATGAGCTTCAACGCATTGGGGTTGATGAGCGTCGTTGCTATGAGCAGGAACAGCAGCAGCAGGAACATGAGGTCGGTCATCGAAGCCGACGAGAACGACTTGTCGACCTTGGATCCGTGTTTGATAGCCATCTGCCTACTGTTTTTGAGCCGGCTGCACCGGGAGGTTCAATATATCCATGAATGCTATCGAGTTGGCCTCCATCTGGAATACGAGCTTCTCGATGCGGGCCACCAGGTAGTTGTAGCCGAAGTATGCCGGAATGCCGACGATGAGACCCATGACGGTGGTGACCATCGCCACGTACATACCTCCCGCGAGCATCGACATGTCGACCGTACCTCCGGCCGCAGCCATGTCCATGAAGGTCTCGACCATGCCGAGCACCGTTCCGAGGAATCCGATCATCGGCGCACCGCCGGCAATCGTCGCCAGGAAAGGCAGGCCGTTTTCGAGCTTCGACACTTCGAGGTTGGCCACGTTCTCGATTGCGCTCTGCACGTCGCTCTGCGGGCGGCCGATGCGCTCGATGCCCTTTTCGATCATGCGGGCGATAGGGGTGTCGGTCTTTTTGCAGAGGGCTACGGCCGAACGCACCTTGCCTTCGGAGATGTAGTCGCGGATGCGGTTCATGAAGTTCATGTCGAGAACCGAAGCCTTGCGGATGGCCATGAACCGCTCGACGAAGATGAATATAGTCACTCCGCCGAGTATCAGCAGCGGCCACATCAGCCATCCGCCTTTGGTGAAGAGTTCCCAGAGTCCCATGCGGGTCGTTTCGACCGCAGCTTCCGCGACGTCACTGGTCGCGGTTTGAAGAAATGTTACCATAGTTATTTAAGTTTTTTCGATTAATATATTTTTATTTTTCAATCCTCTGTTTCCGCCGGATTCCGACTTTCGGCCTGCCGCAGGCTGTCGGCGCGGGCTGCCTCGGCGGCCCGGCGTTCGCGCCGTCTGCGGCTCGTGAACCGCTCCCTGATTCTGCGGCGCAGGTCGCGCAGGTTGTCGAAATCCTCCTTGTAGTATATGCCTATTCCCGTCTCCTGCAAGCCCTGGTTCTCGTCGAAGCGGTCGATGTTCTGCGTGAATCCTTTCAGCCGCAGGTGTCCCGAGCGGTCGATGAGCCACGTTATGTAGGCCTCGCCCATGAAACTCGACATCTCCTGCGCAGTGGTCGCCGACTTGTTGTCGACTATGTAGTTGCCCTCGACCTCGATTATCAGCCGGTCGTTGATGAGGCTCTTCGAGAACCCGAAGTCGAACTCGTCGCCCGTGCCGGTCTTGTCCGACTTGGGGCGGTAGTTGAACTGTATGTTGTAGCTCTCGCCCGACAGAAGGTTCGACAGCTGGCCCGTCAGCAGCTCGAATCCCGTGGCGGCGGAGGCCGTAGCGCCCATGTTCGACGCCGAAGCGCCGTTCTCCGACATGAAGCTGTTGGTCACGAGAAGATACATGAACTGCCGGGCTATCGACTCCTGCGTGTTGAGCGCGTTGGCCAGCGAGGTCTGCGTCTCGGAATCGGCCGACGGAACCTTGATGTCGAACGTCACCGTAGGGTTGGTCAGCCGGTCGGTGATGTGTATTATGCACTCCACGGGCATGGCGCGGCTGTTGGCGAAGTCGTCGGTGATAGGCGAGAGCGACGTTTTGAGTTTGTAGACGGCGTCGATGTCGAGCAGGGCGTCCAGCGGCTCTCCCGTCCAGATTATCGTCGAGCCGCTCTCGATGGTGAACGGCTTGCTGATGATGTTGGCCAGCGAGAAGCGGTAGTCGCCCTTGTCTATCGTGTAGTCGCCGTACATCTCGAAGATGTTTTTCTGCGGATTGATGTGCAGGTTGAGCATTCCGTCGCCGTTGGCCTTAATGGCGTCGCCGACCGAAGGGTCGATGATTATCTGCACGTCGGTGTTCTGCCTGACGTCGAGCGCGAGGTTTATGTCGAGGTTGCCGCCTCCCGTTCGCGACTTCTGCTTGCGCTCGAACATCATGCGTTTGCGCACCAGATAGTTCGTTGTGTCGGGCTTGTCGGCCGACTCGAAGATTACGAAGTCGGCGCGCGAGATGTTGGATTTGTTCGACAGAGGCATGTAGAAGTCCGAGTTGTCGGCTGTCGACGCTATGACGTTCATATCCACGCCGCTCTTGTTGCCTTTTATGGAGGCCGAGCCCGAGGCGTAGACCTTTCCGTAGAAGAGACTGTTGTCCTTCTCCGTCGTGTTGAGCACCATCATTCGCTCGGGACGCACCCTGAGGTCGAACGCTATGTTCGACAGATGGCTCAGGTCGAGGTCGAAGTCCAGCGCTCCGCGGTTGCCCTCGGGGTCGAACAGCGCGACGTTTTTCGCCGTAAGACGGTTGTCGGCGATGTCCAGCACGGCATGCGGCGCCGTGTACTCCACCTGCGTGAAGTCGACCTTCGTTCCGAGTCCTCGCACGTCGATTCTGCCGCGCAGCGACGCCTCCCTGCGCTGACCGCTCAGCACGAGCTCCATGTCGGCCGCGCCGCGCGTGTCGGAAATCACGCCTTTCAGCACGGGGTCGAGCAGAGCCATTTTCATCGAATCGACGTTCAGCCGTGCGTAGTAGCGCACCTGCGACGGGTCGTAGTATCCCCTGAGCAGCGTGTCGCCCGATATCCGCTGGTTGACGAAGAACCGTGCGCGGCTGCGCTCGAAGTCCCACCGCGAGTCGAGCAGAAGCGCCGGCGAGGGGATGTCGTTCACCTCGATGCTGTCGAGAATGATGCGGGCCGTGATCTCGGCACCGCGCAGGGCCGATTTGACGGTGGCGAATCCGTTGGTCGTGCCCTCTATTACGTAGCCCATGCGGTCGGCGACTTGCGTGAAGGGCGCGAGGTCGAAGTTGTTCAGGCGGAGCGTCACCGAATCCTCGCGGCTGCGCGATGCGATGCCGTCGATGAGCAGCTCCTGCTGGTTGTTCATCATGCGGAAGCGGTCGATGACGATTTTCGACGAGTCGATTTCCACTCCGCGGGCAGTTATGCGCCACGACTTGTCGCGGCGCGTGAGGTGCGACGGCATGACGTGCAGCGCTATTTTGCGCCCTGCTTCGGGCGTGCGCATGATGTCGGCGCGCAATCCCAGCAGGCCCGACAGCTGGCGCGTCGAATCGGCGAATCCGGCCGACACGGCGACGCGGTTGTTGCGTGCGCCGCACATGACCGACGGATGCGATGCGTAGAGCGAACCGACGTAGATGTCTTCGCTGCGGGCATATACCGTGAGCGAGTCGTGCTGGTTCGAGGCGGTGAGGTGCACTTTGGTGGCCAGCATGCGCTGCCGTTCGATGTAGTCCGACTCGGCCGTGAGCGTGAATCGGTCGTTCGAGGGGTTGAAGAGCAGATAGAGCCGCGAGCTGTCGGCAATCTGCAAACCGTTCGACACGGCGTCGGCCACGTGGTTGAAGTTCTTGATGTCGACTTTCAGTATCGAGTACTCGTCGGGGCGAGCACTGCTCTGTTCGGCCCTCTCCTCCATGGCGAATTCGCGCGCCTGAGCCTTGTCGAAGAAGTCGGGAATGTATCCGTACAGACAGCGGCGGAAATAGCCTATGGCATCCTTGTAGCTCGTGCGACCCACGAACGATGCGTCGGCGATGTCGGACGACAGCCGGACGAATTTGCTGCTTGCGCTGTTGCGTCCCTCGATGAGAATCTTTTCTGAGGTTATCGTGTCGGCATTGTAGCGGTATATGGCGTCGCGAATCTTCACGCTGCCGTTCAGGTCGTCGAGCGTGCGGCCGCTGCCCACGGCGTCGAGATGCGCTTTGAGAGCCGATACGCTGTCGCGGCGGTTGATTCCGAGCCGTGCGAGGTCGGCATTGACCAGGTCGAGGCAGAAGTCGTATCGCGGCGTCGGGCCGTCCATCGACACCTGGCCGTCGAAGTCGAAGTGCAGCGCATCGTTGCGGCCGCGTATGCGACCGTCGAACGAACGGTCGCGAATCCGCCCGTCGAGACGCACCGAGTCCACCGGGTATCCGTTTATCTCCAACAGCGAAATCTTGCCGTTCACCTCGGCGTCGGTATTCTCTGCGCCGAGGTCGCCGTCGACATGCACCGTGAGCGACGTGCGGCCGAGTATCTTCGCACCGAGCAGCCGCCCGATGTCGAGCCCGTGCGCTGCGACGTTGCCCATGATGTTGTTCGCGCCGCGGCGTTCGGAGCGTATGCGCAGATTGATGTCGGCGCGTCCGGCGTCGGTCGTAAGCGCTGCGCGCGACGAGAACGACGAGAGTTTGCCGCGGAACGTGCCCGACACTCCGATTCGGCCGGCTCGTGCCGCCGTTTCGACTATCTTTTCCGGCAGCTCGCGGCCGGTGAGCGATGCCGCGATGCCGCGTGCGTCGGCGGCTGTGGTCTTCAAATCGCGCAGATTGATGTCGAATTGCGTGTTGCGGATATCGGGCAGACCCTTTACCGAACCTTTCAGCGAGAACGATGTCGACTCTCCGACTCTGGCGCGCGAAATGTCGGCGTAGAAGTCCGACACCATGCCCTGCATGTCGAGGCTTATGTCGGAGAGCGTCAGATGCCACTGCCGCAGCTTGGGCGAGAAGTAGGCCACGTCGTCGCTGGCGAGGGTCGACCGGCGGAATGCGCCGTCGAGCGCCACGCTGTCGACGAAATACTTGAAGTCGCCCCAGTCGTCGCCGGCGAGCGACAGGCGCGGAATGTCGAGCGACGAGCGACGGGTTCGTATCGCTGCGTCGGTGAGACGTATCACTCCCTTGTCCACGAACACGTCGCCCGAGAAGTCGTCGAGAGCGAATCCGCTCTTTTCGGTCGAGGAGAAGCGGTCGACGGTGGCCGTGATGGCCGAACCGCGAATCGCGAAATCCCTGATTGCGGCCTGCGAGCCGAGCAGCCGCATGTCGCCGAAGTCGATTCCGTACTCGGGATTGCGGTGCGCGAGACGCTCTATGCGCATGTCGAGCGAATCGACGTCGAGCGATGTTATGTCGAGTGCGAAGCTGCCCTTTTTCTTCTTTTCGCGGCGCGACAGACGGTCGACCACCTGCTTGATGTTCATCACTCCGTCCGGCGTCTCGCGCAGGTTGAACCGCACGCCGTGCAGCTCGGCGCTGCGCAGCGTGATTCCTCCGCCGAGAAGTCCGAATCCCGAGACGTGGCAGCTCAGGCGGTCCGCGTAGAGCAGCGTGTCGTGTTGGAAATCCTCGACGTAGAGACCGTGCATCCGCACCTGATTGAACAGCCCGATATCCACGCGGTCGATGCTTACCGTGGTTCCGATTTTGCGCGAAGCCCATGCGGCGGCCCAATCCACCGCGGCGTTCTGCACCGAGGGCAGATCGAGCAGCAGAGAGACGGTCAGCGGTAAAAATATCGCCAACAAAATAGCCGCCGCTGCCGCCTTTCCCAATATTTTTATAACTTTGCGCATCGAAACAGTGCTGTATTAACTGACAAATTTAGTGTTTTTTTTAGTTTCCAACTAAAAAAGGTTCAAAAATGGATATAACAATTTTAGGCATCGAGTCCTCGTGCGACGATACTTCTGCCGCCGTCATACGCGACAATGTTCTGCTGTCGAACGTCATAGCATCGCAGGCGGTGCATGTCAAATACGGCGGCGTCATACCCGAGCTCGCTTCGCGCGCACACCAGCAGAACATAATCCCCGTGGTCGATACGGCGCTCAAAGAGGCCGGTGTCGCCCCCGAAGATTTGGATGCCATAGCCTTCACCCGCGGACCGGGGCTGCTGGGCTCG
This sequence comes from uncultured Alistipes sp., assembly GCA_947174295.1. GTDB lineage: Bacteria > Bacteroidota > Bacteroidia > Bacteroidales > Rikenellaceae > Alistipes. The sequence goes on from CAMWIG010000112.1 coordinate 6,515, forward strand.
CTGCTCGTCGGCGTGTCGTTCGCCAAGGGGCTCTCCATCGCGCACAACATCCCGATGGTCGAGGTCAACCACCTCCAAGGCCATATCCTTTCGCACTTCATCGACCTGCCCGACCGCAAGCTGCCGCATCCCGACTTTCCGTTTCTGTGTCTTCTCGTCAGCGGCGGACACACCCAGATAGTGAAGGTCTCCTCGCCGCTCGAAATGGAGATTGTCGGCACGACGATCGACGACGCCGCAGGCGAAGCGTTCGATAAGTGTGCCAAAGTCATGGGGCTGCCTTATCCGGGCGGCCCGGTCATCGACCGTCTGGCCAAGGAGGGCGACCCCAAGGCCTTCCG
>CAMWIG010000113.1 GCA_947174295.1 uncultured Alistipes sp.
GCTCAGGCCAAAGCCGAGGAGCGCCGTGCGATGGCCGTGGCGCTCGAACAGGAGAACAGGGCCAAGGCTCAGGATGCGCGTGCGAAGGTGATTCTCGCCGAAGCCGAAGTGCCTCTGGCTATGGCCGAAGCATTCCGCAACGGCAATCTCGGCATCATGGACTATTATAAGATGAAGAACGTGATGGCCGATACGCAGATGCGCGAGTCGATAGCCAAACCCGAGAAGAAGTAGGGAGCGGCAGTCGGTGTCATAGTCCCTCGTGTCGAATTGATTCGAGGGATTTTTTTATTTTACGATATTCCGATCGAATGAAGAAGATGATTTTGTCGGTCGCAGCCGCCGTGTCGGCTGTGTTTCCGGTCGTTGCGCAGCAGGTGAAATTCGACGACTGGTTTTTCGACCGAACGATGCGCTACGACTATTATCACGCCGGCGACCGAAAGACGGAGGTCTGCTATTTCGACGAATTGAAGGAGGAGCCGTATTGGGCCGGGTCGAAAGTGTCGCTGATAGATACGACGGGCTACGGAGGGCAATATTTCAGAATCGTGGATACTGCGACCGGCACGGAGATATATTCGCGCGGCTACTGTACGCTTTTCAACGAGTGGCAGAGTACCGAGGAGGCCGATTCGGTGATGAGGGCATATCCCGAATCGGTGGTGTTTCCCTATCCGAAACGCCCGTGCCGCATCGAGATATACGGGCGCTCGTCGAAGGGGCGTTTCGAAAAACGGATGTCGCAGACAATCGACCCCGAATCATATTTCGTGTCGAGGTTTTCGCCTCGTTACGAAACGTTCGAGGTGGCATACGGCGGCAATCCGGCGCATTGTCTCGACATAGTGCTGCTTCCCGAGGGTTATTCGGCTTCCGAGCGCGGAAAGTTCGAACGGGCATGCCGCGAGTTCGCGGATGCGTTCGCCGGATACGAGCCCTACAAAAGCAATTTCGGCCGCATAAGCATCCGCGCCGTGTGGGCGCCGTCGGAGGAGGCGGGCGTGACGGTGCCCGGAGAGCGGGTGTGGAAGCGCACGGCGTGCGGCGCTGTGTTCTACACGTTCGGCTCGGAGCGTTATCAGACCGTGGCCGATTTTCAGATTTTGCGCGATATGGCTGCGCATGTGCCTTACGATTACATATATGTATTGTCGAATACGGCGAAATACGGCGGAGGCGGAATATTCAATTTCTACGGCATAAGCGCTGCCGGCCATCCGTCGCGCACGGCGAAGATATATCTGCATGAGTTCGGCCATCTTCTGCTCGGTCTGGGCGATGAGTATGTCGACCCCACGACCTTCGACGGCATGTACGACCGCAAAGTCGAGCCGTGGGAGCCGAATCTCACGACGCTGGCCGATTTCGATGCGAAGTTCTGGAAGTCGATGATTGCCGACGGCGTTCCGGTGCCGACTCCCGATACCGACGAGTACGACGACACGGTGGGTGTATTCGAGGGCGGCGGATATATGGCCCGCGACGTTTATCGTCCGTGGCGCAACTGCCTGATGAACAATCTCCACAAAACAGAGTCGTTCTGCCCGGTATGCACCGAGGCAATAAACCTATATATATTTTTCATCTGCAAGTTGGCGGTCGAGCGTCGCGCCGCCCTAAAGGGCGGCGCTACGGCGTTTCAGTAGACCTTTTCCGGCACGGTGGCTTCGGCTGGTTCGCCGTCGAGGTTGTCGCGCCACTTCGCGCTGACATGCGTTCCGTCGCAATAGGGTTTGTTCGACGAGCGGCCGCAGCGGCACAGTACCACCCGGTTGCGAATCTCGAACGTGCGGCCGTCGGTCGTAGATACGGGTATGCCTCCGCGCACCCATAATCCTCCGCTGACGCCGAGCTGGATATCTTCGATGAGTCCGAGGCTCGGTTCGAATTCGTATTCGAACGGTTTGCCGCTGCGCCTGTCCCAAGCCATCAGCCGGCCGGTCGGGCACATCGACGCTTCACGTATCGCGAGCTGTCTCGCCTGTGGGTCGTCGGATTGTGCGGTGAGCTCCCAGGCTCCGCCTGCGGGGTGGCAGAATCGGGCGAAGACGCAGTAGCGCTCGTTGTCGGTAAGGGTCACGCTGCCGCCTTCGGTGATTTCGACGTTGTCGAGCAGTCCCTCCTCGCGTGAGTCGAGTTCGGGATTCCACTCCGTGCGGGTGTGCGAACCGTCGCAATATGGCTTGCGCTCCGAAGCCCCGCACCGGCAGAGATGTACGGGGTTCTCCTGCGTGGAGAAGCGGCGTCCCTGCTGAAAATGCCGGCTTTCGCCGCCGGTGTCGGGCATGATGCACTGCACGGCGAGTGGCGGTCGGCCGTACACTTCGTAAGGCCCTTTGGGTAAAATGTTTATGCGGATGTCTCCTCCTGCGGGCGTGCTGCCCTCTTCGATTTTGCGTATGCTCATATAATAAATTCGTTGACAGTTGCGTTAACGTGTAGCAACAATTATTCCCCCGACGGGTAATATTTACGGAAAGATATTGTGTTTTTGTCCGCTTTTTTGGTAACTTTGCAAAGATTTTGTACATTAATTCCTTAGAAGGAAATATCATCTATGAAGAAAACTATATGCTTGAAAACGTTGGCCGTCGTACTGTCCGTCGCGGCGGTGCTTTCGTTCTGGTCTTGCGGCGATGACGACGACGTCTACAAATTCTCGTTCGTAACGCCTGCGCTGTATTTTGCCGAGCCGGGCAGTACGCAGACCTCCTTTTATGTCGCTTCGAATGTCCGCAGCGTGGAGGTGACCACCATTCCAGAGGGTTGGGAGGCCACCGTCGATACGAAGCTGAAATGCGTGACGGTGACGGCTCCGCTGTCGCTCGAAGAGACCGAGGACGAGACTCCCGTGTCGAGCGGAACACTGAAAATACGCGGCTATTCCGGCGGGGGCGACGCCGTCGTGGCTTCGTTGTACGTCGCCATGGCCGAGGTCGTCGACTACACGTCTGCTCCGGCCAACTGCTATATCGTATCCGAAGCGGACAAAGGTTACAGAATCGACGTGTCGCGCATCCCGGGTTCCGACCGGCGAATCGAGCCTGCGTCGGTGGATTACATGTGGATGACTTCGTCGAAGATGTTGCAGTATCTCACCTTCCACGACGCCGGGACGGCGGCGTTCTTCGCTCCGGCGGAAGACGGCGAGGTCTATTCGGGCAGCGCGCTGATAGGTGCGTATGACAAGTCGGGCAATTTCCTTTGGTGCTGGCATCTGTGGGTGACGAATTTCAATCCCGAGGCCGAGCCGGTAGCGCTCAACGGAAATGTGTTCATGGCTTGCAACCTCGGCGCATCCGGCAACGGCTCTGCCGACGAGTCGGCTGTTCTCGCATCCTACGGACTCTACTACCAGTGGGGGCGTCCGACGCCGTTCATGCGTCCGCGATATTTCAACTGTGCGTCGGGTTACAGCGCATACGTCTACAACAGCAAAGGTTCGCAGATATACATGACTGCGGAGGAGGCGCAGCCCGTGCAGTCGATGGCTTATGCCATGGAGAATCCGCTGGTATTCCTGACCGATTTGTCGGGCTGGGATGTCGATACCTGGGTCGACGGCGCTAAATCCTCGTACGACCCGTGTCCGGCGGGCTGGCGCGTGCCTCAGAGCGGCGCATTCGACGGTCTGGCCATATCGCCCGAGGAGTTGAACAGCGATTTGGCGACGTTGCGAGATGCCTACGGCTGGACGTTGACCGACGGTGCGCAGAGCGCGTTCTTCTTCGCGGGAGGCCGCCGCAGATACCTCGACGGCATGGTCGTGAACATGAATACGGCCGAGCGTCCCGAACCTTGGGCCGGTTTCTATTGGACTTCGGGGCCTGCGCCGGCGGAAGGCATGCACGGATGTATGTTCTTCGAACTCGATACCGACGATGCGGCGCAGAGTTCATTGCTGTTGTCGCGCGAGTTGCAGATGTCGAACGGGTTGCAGATTCGCTGCGTGAAAGAGTAAGTTCGGAATCGGATGATGAAGGTGCGAGAGTGAAAAAGAGATGAATGAAAACCTTTAATCATAATGAAAAAACAGATTAGAATGATCGCCGTGGCAGCTGTCGCTGTCGCGGCGTTCGCTTGTTCGGAGGACTCCTCCGGCAATGATACAGGCCGATTTATCGCCGTATCTCCAACGATTACGCGAGCTGCCGAGCTCGATTTCGAAGCGGGCGACCGCATAGGCCTTACCGTCGTGAAGAACGGAGCCGAAGCACCTTATGCCGCGAATGCCGAAATGACATACGACGGCCGGCTGTTCGTCGGCCGGGAGCTGCTGTGGTATTATGAAATCAACGACGAAGCTACGCTGCGTGCCTACTACCCTTATGCTGCCGAGGCCGAGCCGTCGACGTTCGCCGTGCGTAGCGACCAGCGCGGCGACGGTTATACGCTGTCTGACTTCATGACCTCGGTGCGTACCGGCGTCAGACCGTCGTCCGATGCCGTCGATATGGTATTCGCTCACAGATTGTCGAAGCTGAACATCGCGGTAGCGAACGATTCCGTGGCCGAGGTCGTCGAAATCGTCGTCTCCGGGGCCGTATTGTCGGCCGATGTCGATATCGCGTCGCAAAGCGTCGTTGCCGGCGATGGTGCCGTCGGAGATATTACGGCGTATGAGGTGTCGGCAGGTGCGGCCTATTGCGCCGTCATCGTCCCTCAGACGGCGGCATTGACCGTTACGGCCCTCCTGAGCGACGGGTCGCAGCGGAGATGCACCATGCGGCCAGCCGAGTTCGCCGGCGGGCGGCAGTACACGGCGGCGCTCGCAGTATCCGACGTCGACATGAATCTCACGTTGAGCGGCAGTATCGAGGGCTGGGGCGACAATACCGATCTCGTGCCCGGCGACGAGCCGTCGTCGGGAGGAGGTGACGAGTCTTCCGCGAGCATCGGCTGGGGCGGTGTCGACTACCCTATCGCCGAGTTGGCCGACGGCCGGGTGTGGATGACGGCCAACATGGCGTATCTGCCCGGTGTCGCAGCAGCGTCGGCCACTCCGTCCGACGGGTCGGGATTGTGGTATCCGTGCGACGAAAATCTGGTTGCCGTGACCGATGAATCGTTCGTCGCGGCGCACGGATATCTTTACGATGCCGAGACGGCCATGGGTGGCGCGATTCCTGCAAACGCATCCGATATGCGCGGCATTTGTCCCGCAGGCTGGCATATTCCCGCCCGCGAAGAGTTCGATTGTCTGGCTGCGGCATATTCCGATGCTGCGGCGCTGGCGTCGGCGCTGGGTTTCGTCGGCTCAGGGTATGTCAATGCGGCCGGAACATATAAGGCAAGCTCTTTCGGCGAGCTTGCGGATATGTTTCTGTGGAGCTCGACGGGCGAAGCCGGCGGCGGCGTGTATTGCTTCAAGCTGCAACACTCGGCATTCGGCTCGATGACATGCGGCGTAGCCGTGCAGAGCGCGAGTTGCGGCGTTGCCGTCCGCTGTATGAAGGATTGATTGTACGAAACATATGAATATGAGCCATTCGCATGAACATGGACACGGATATGCGCACCGTGTCCACGGCAAATTGAACAGAGCGTTCGCCGTCGGCATCGCACTCAACGTGACGTATGCCGCCGCCGAACTCGCGGCAGGCATCTGGTACGACTCCATGGGACTCGTATCCGATGCCGGTCACAATCTGAGCGATGTGCTGAGTCTCGTGCTGGCCATGACGGCGCTCATGCTGTCCGATCGTCGTGCGACGGTGCGGTACACCTACGGTTACAGAAAGAGCACGATACTCGTCTCGCTGTTCAATGCGGTCGTTCTTTTTGCAGCGGTCGGGGTAATCGTCGCGGAGAGCGTGCGTAAATTCGTGTCGCCGACCCCGGTAGACGGAGGGGCGATAATCTGGACGGCAGGTATAGGCGTAGTCGTCAACTTCGTGACGGCATGGCTGTTCATCGGTGAGAAAAATCGCGATTTGAATGTCAAGGGCGCTTATCTGCATATGATGGCCGATGCGTTGGTGTCGGTCGGCGTGGTCGTTTCGGGCATCGTCATTTCGTTGACGGGCTGGACGTTCGCAGACCCTTTGGCCGGACTTGTCGTCGCTGCGGTTATCGTCATGTCGACGTGGCGTCTGCTCGTCGACAGCCTGCGGCTGTCTTTGGACGGCGTGCCGTCGTCGGTGGATGCGGACGAAGTCTGCCGTGCGATTCGCCGGGTCGACCGGGTCGAGGATGTTCATCACCTTCATATCTGGGCGCTGAGTACTACCGAAAGCGCTTTGACCGCGCATGTCGTGGTCGAAAATCCCGAAGAGGCCGTTTCTCAGGTCGTGCCTGCCATAAAACGCAGCCTGCGCAGCATGGGAATAGCGCATGCGACGATCGAAGTGGAGACCTGCCGTCGGCCGGAGTGCGACTGCTGCCGGTGAGACATACCGTGTTGTGGGGATTGGTGCGGTGCGGAATCCCAATAACATGGGAGGTTGTGCCGTCGGAAAAAATGCGTATCTTTGTAGAAATTATTCCGCATGTTCGATGCGGCGATATTGCATGAAGATGAAACAACGAGGAACCAAACTACCCGAACAGACGTCGTCGGTGAGGATGATGTCGGAGAATATGAAACTCGCAGAGCTGTTGGAGTCCGACTACAAACTGCTGTCGATTCTCTCCCGTCTCGGCATCCGTCTCGGCTTCGGTGAGATGAGCGTCGGAGAGATGTGCCGCAAATACAACCTGTCGGCGGAACTGTTTCTGCTCATTTGCCGCATATATGCGTCGCCGGGCGGTTATGTACCGTCGCCCGACCATTTGGCCATGGCCGATTTGCGCGATATCACGAGTTATCTTCATCGCTCCCATGTCTACTAC
>CAMWIG010000114.1 GCA_947174295.1 uncultured Alistipes sp.
TCATCGCGATGCCCTGCACCGTCGCGATGCCGCGGAAGAACGTGCATATTATTTGCAGCATGGCCTCGTTTGCCGTCATGCCGTCGGGAATCTTCATTTCGCGGGTTCCGCCCAGCACCGTGGCCAGGTGGTGCATGGTGATGACCGCGAGCTCGATGTCGATGTTGCCGATGAAGAGCTTCTCGTCCATGCCGCGTCTGAGCATTTCGGCCATGCAGCGGTGCTGGCGCTCCTCGCCGTCGGCGAGCAGCCGGTCGTGCACGGCAGGGTAGAAGCGGCGCATGCCGGTGGAGAGCCGGGCGGACTCCTCGGTGTTGTCGACCACGTGGTTGAGCAGCAGGAAGAGCGATTCCAGAACATTCCCCCCCCCTTGCGTTATGCGGTCGTGCTCCTCGAAATGGATATCCATGTAGCGCTTCACGGCGAGGTACAGCAGCTCCTCCTTGTCGCCGAACATCTCGTAGAGCGTGCGTTTCGACATGCCGAGCTGCTGCGCGATGTCGTCCATCCGCACGCCCTTGACGCCTTGCGCGACGAACATGCGCATGGCCTGTTCCACGATTCTGTCCCGTTGCGATGAGTCTGTCGAGTGTTGTTTCATCATGAGTGCGATTCGGGGATAAATCTCTCCGCCGATTTATGGTCGGGGCGGCTTTCGGTTTTGCCGCCGGATATTCCGAATCGGTGCAAAGGTAGTGAATAAAACTTGAAAAACAATAAAAGTTTTTGAGTTTTATTCGTTGCCGGATGAAATATCGTTCTGCAAATGAAAGAGCACGGGCCGCAACCATTGTCAGGATGCGGCCCGCGCTCTTTCGGCGGCCGGTTCGATACCGGCTTCCGGGTGTTCGGCAACGGACGTTTATCGGTCGGTCGTTGCCGTTTGGGTATGTCAAATCTTGGTGACGGCTATTTTCAGCGGTTCTTCGTCGACGTCGGAGTCTGCGACGAACGCACCGGCCGGTGCCGCCTTGCATGCCACGGCGACGGCCAGCGTCTGCGATGCGATGTAGTCGGCATACTCGGCGACGGCCGCACGAACCAACTCCTTGTCCTCGATTTCGACGGTGATTTTGTCCGTCACCTCGAATCCCGAATCCTTGCGGATGTTCTGGATGCGGTTCACCAGCGCGCGGGCGATACCCTCGGCGCGCAGCGCGTCGGTCACGGTGATGTCGAGCGCCACGGTGAGCTTGCCCTCCGATGCCACGAGCCAGCCCGGCATATCCTCCGAGGTAATCTCGAAGTCGGCCGGAGTGACGGTGATGGTCTCCGTGCCCATGTCGAGCGCTATTTCCGTCGAAGCCTCGATTTCGGCTATGCGCTCCTGCGAGAAGGTGGCCGTGAGTGCGGCAATCTGCTTCATGTACTTGCCGTAACGCGGGCCGAGGGTCTTGAAGTTGGGTTTGATGCGTTTGGTGATGAGTCCCGTGGTCTTCTCGATGAGCTCGATGTCCTTGATGTTGACCTCGTTCATGATAAGCCCCTTGACAGCCTCGATATGGGCCGCCATGGCCGGGTCGAGCACCGGCACGAGAATCTTCGTCAGCGGCTGGCGCACCTTGATGCCCACCTTGCGGCGCAGGGCGAGCACCATCGACGACACGCGCTGCGCGAGAGCCATGGTCTGCTCCAATTCGCTGTCGACGAGCGACTCGTCGGCCGCCGGGAATGTCGACAGATGCACCGACTCCTCGGTGTGGCGTCCGCTCACGGCGTTCAGGTCGCAGAAGATGCGGTCGGAGATGAACGGCGCGAAGGGTGCGGAGAGCATCGCCACGGTTTCGAGACAGGTGTAGAGAGTCTGGTATGCCGCCAGCTTGTCCTCGTTCATCTCGCCGCCCCAGAAACGCTTGCGGTTCAGGCGCACGTACCAGTTCGAGAGATTCTCGCACACGAACTCCTGTATGGCGCGGGCCGCAGGGGTCGGGTCGTAGTTTTCGAGCGACGCGGTGACATCCTTGACCAGCGTGTTGAGCAGCGAGACGATCCAGCGGTCGATCTCCGGGCGGCGCTCTATGGGCACCTCGGCTTCGCGACCCGTGAACGAGTCGACATTGGCGTAGAGGGCGAAGAACGAGTAGGTGTTGTAGAGCGTTCCGAAGAACTTGCGGCGCACCTCGTCCACGCCGTCGCGGTCGAATTTGAGGTTGTCCCACGGCTGCGAGTTCGAAATCATGTACCAGCGAGTGGCGTCGGCGCCGTAGGTCGACAGCACGTCGAACGGGTCGACGGCATTGCCCAAACGCTTCGACATCTTGTTGCCGTTCTTGTCGAGCACCAGACCGTTGGAGATGATGTTCTTGAAGGCCACCGAGTCGAAGAGCATCGTCGCTATGGCGTGCAGCGTGAAGAACCAGCCGCGCGTCTGGTCGACGCCCTCGGCTATGAAGTCGGCCGGGTAGACCTCGTCGAACGAGGCTCCGCCGTTCTCGAACGGATAGTGTATCTGGGCGTAGGGCATCGCACCCGAATCGAACCACACGTCGATGAGGTCGCTCTCGCGGCGCATCGGTTCGCCCTTCGACGAGAGCAGCACGATGGAGTCGACGTAGGGGCGGTGCAGGTCGATGTTGTCGGTCGAATAGTTCTCCTTCGACATGTCGCCCACCTTGAAATTCTTGTAGGGGTTCTCCGTCATCACGCCCGCGGCCACCGACTTCTCGATTTCGGCCATGAGCTCCTCGACCGAACCGATGCACTTCACCTCGCTGCGGTCTTCGGTCGCCCAGATGGGCAGCGGCGTGCCCCAGAATCGCGAACGCGACAGGTTCCAGTCGTTGAGATTCTCCAACCACTTGCCGAAACGGCCCGTACCTGTCGACTCGGGACGCCAGCGGATGGTCTTGTTGAGCTCCATCATGCGCTCTTTGAGCGCCGTGGTGCGGATGAACCACGAGTCGAGAGGGTAGTAGAGCACCGGCTTGTCGGTGCGCCAGCAGTGGGGGTAGTTGTGCGTGTGCTTCTCGATGCGGAACGCCTTGTTCGCACCTTTGAGGCGGATGCAGATGTATACGTCGAGCGACTCGGCGGCCTGCGCAGCGGCCTCGTCGTACTTGCCGTCGACGGTGAACTGCGGGTCGTAGGCGTTCTTCACCCAGCGGCCCTCGTACTCCTTGTAGGCCTCCGTATCGACGCACTCGGCGAGGAACCGCTCGTCGAGCTCGCCGGTGAGGTAGAACTTGCCGGTGAAGTCGACCATCGGACGGGTCTCGCCGCGCTTGTTTATCATGAAGAGCGACGGAATGCCTGCGGCGCGTGCCACGGCGGCATCGTCGGCACCGAACGTCGGTGCGATATGCACGATGCCGGTACCGTCCTCGGTGGTCACGTAGTCGCCCGGAATCACGCGGAACGCCTCGGCCGAGGCGTCGTGCCAGCTGCCGTCGTCATCGACCGCCACGGGCTTCACCCACGGGATGAGCTGCTCGTAGTGCATGCCCACGAGCTCCGAACCCTTGTACTCGCCCACGACCTCGAACGGCACGAGCTTGTCGCCGGGCTTGTAGGAGTCGAGCGCCAGACCCTCGGCCTTCTTGTTGAAATGAGCGTTGAGGAGCGGTTTGGCGACCACGGCCGTCATCTTCTCGCCGGTGTAGGCGTTGTAGGTGCGCACTGCCGCGTAGTCGATTTTCGGGCCTACGCAGAGCGCCGTGTTCGACGGCAGCGTCCACGGTGTGGTCGTCCATGCGAGGAATACGGGCGTTCCCCAGCCATCCATCTCGGGCCGCGGGTCGCGGATGCAGAACTGTGCGACCACGGTCGTGTCCTTCACGTCGCGGTAGCAGCCGGGCTGGTTCAGCTCGTGCGTCGACAGACCCGTTCCCGCCGCCGGCGAGTAGGGCTGAATCGTGTATCCCTTGTAGAGCAGGCCCTTGTCGAAGAGCTGCTTCAAGAGCCACCACAGCGACTCGATGTACTTGTTGTCGTAGGTGATGTAGGGATCGTCCATGTTGACCCAGTATCCCATCTTGCGGGTGAGGTCCTCCCACACGCCGGTGAACTCCATGACGGCCTCGCGGCACGTGCGGTTGTACTCCTCGATGGTGATTGTCTTGCCGATATCCTCCTTGGTGATGCCGAGCTTCTTCTCCACGCCCAGCTCCACGGGCAGGCCGTGCGTGTCCCATCCGGCCTTGCGGTGCACGAGATATCCCTGCTGCGTCTTGTAGCGGCAGAACACGTCCTTTATGGTGCGGGCCATCACGTGGTGGATTCCCGGCAGGCCGTTAGCCGAGGGAGGGCCCTCGTAGAAAACGAATGCGGGGTGTCCCTCGCGCGTCGATATGCTTTTGTGGAACGTGTCGTCGGCGTCCCAGCGGTTCAACACCTCTTCTGCCGTCGCGGGCAGGTCGAGACCTTTGTACTCGTTGAATTTCATAGCGTTATGTGTTTCTATTCCAATTTTCGGACACGGAATCCCGCAATTGCGGAATTTACAACTTGCAAAGATAGTATTTTTCGTCGATTTTTCGCTATATTTGTCGTAAGCAATTAATATGTACGATTATGAAACGATTGACACTTCTTCTGTGGTGTCTCTGCGCTGCCGTCTCGGCGGTCTGCGGTGCTGAGACGAACAAGGTCACCACACGGGCCGAAAAGGTCACTCTCTTCACCTCGGGCGCTCAGGTCACGCGCTCGGGTGCGGTGTCGCTGCCTGCGGGAGTCTCCACGGTGATATTCACCGGCTTGTCGCCGTATCTCGACGAGAAGAGTTTGCAGGTTGCCGGACGCGGCGACTTCACCGTTACGGCCGTAGAGCGCCGCTGCAACTACGCCGACAGTGCTGCGTGGACGGTGCGCAAGCGTGAAATCGAGTCTGCCTGTCAGGACATCGCTCGCGAGAGCTCCGAGCTGGCCGCCGCGCAGGAGGTGGTCGACGCCGAAATCGAGATGCTGCGAACGAACTGTTCGGTTGCGGGCCGAACCGAGGCCACGTCGCTGGCCGCCATCCGGGAGCTTACCGAGTACTACGCCTCGCGGCTCGAAAAGCTCAAAGCCCGTTCGCGCGAAATAACGCATAAGCAGCAGACTCTGAAAGAGCGCCGTGCGGCGCTCGATGACCGGATGCGGCAGCTCGGCGGCCGGCCCAAGAGCCCTGCGAGCGAGGTCGTAGTCCGGGTCGACGCCCGCAAGGCCTGCCTCGCGTCGTTCACGCTGAACTACTACGTCAAGGGCGCCGGCTGGTATCCGACATACGACATCCGCTCCGACGGTCTCGCGTCGCCCGTCACCGTAGCCTACCGCGCCAATGTCTACCAGAATACGCGCGAAGATTGGACCGACGTGGCGCTGACGCTTTCGTCGTCGAACCCCTCGACCGGCAGCGTAGTGCCGGTTCTGACGCCCTACCGGCTCGACTACGGAGTCGCCGCACCGCGCTACGACGACCGCACTGACGGCAGCGAGGTGAGCGGCGTCGTTGTCGCTGCCTCCGACGGGGAGCCGCTAACAGGTGTTACGGTGCAGGTTCCCGGAACTACCGTCGGGACTGCGACCGACGTCGACGGACGTTTCTCCATAACCATGCCCGGACGGGCGGACAGGCTCCGATTCAGTTATGTAGGCATGAAGTCCAAGACTCTCCGCGCAGATGCAGGGTCTACGCTCGCCGTGCGGCTCGAAGAGGACGCAACGCAGTTGGACGAGGTGGTCGTCACGGCCTACGGTTCGGCGAGAAAGGCCGCCGTTACGGGCAAGGTCGGCACGTCATTCGATTTCGCGGAGTTCGACGAGGAGACTGCCGTCGAGGCCAACTCCATGTCGCACGACGTCGAGCGCCGGCAGACGGCCATGGGCTACGAGTTCGAGATTCGCCGCCCCTACACCATCCCCTCCGACGGCAAGTCCGTAGCGGCCGAGATAGGCCTCTACACGCTGCCGGCGACATATCTCTACGAGTGCTCTCCGCGTGCCGACCGCGACGCGTTCCTCACGGCCGCCGTCACCGGCTGGGAGCGGCTGAACCTGCTGGACGGCGAGGCGAGCGTCTATTTCGAGAACATGTTCGTCGGCAAGAGCATACTCTCGACCGACGTGCAGAGCGATACGCTCTCGTTTTCCATGGGCCGCGACCGCGGCATAGTCGTTCAGCGCACGCGCGAGAACTACTACCGCTCGCGCCGCACGATAGGCTCTTCGCAGACGCAGGAGGTCGCATGGCGCATCTCGGTGCGCAACGCCCGCGCCGAGAGCGTCGCACTCAAACTTTGCGACCAGATTCCCGTATCGACGAACGACGCGATAACAGTCGCGGTCGACGAGCTGAGCGGCGGCCGGGCCGATGCCTCGGGCATCGTTACGTGGGACATCGAGCTTGCTCCGGGAGAGCAGCGCGACGTCGTACTGCGTTACAAAGTCCGAAGTCCCAAGAACCGCACTCTGACCGTCGAGTAACCGCATCGCCGTGCAATCCGCGGCCGCCCTTATTTTGCGATGGGCGGCCGCGGATTGTTTATTTGCCGAGTCCGACGTTCCGGCGGACTCGAACGTTTTGTGCGTATTGTTATGCCCGGAAATGCTTGGCGCGGCTGTTTTTTTATCTGCGAGTCTGCGCGGTTGTTCGCCGGTGGGGCGGCAGTTACGCCGCATGCGCGTCGTTTCTACGGGGCGGCGGAGCACTACTTGCTTTTTTGTGCGGACACGCCCATGACTGGCTTTTGCAAAAAAAAACAGATAACCATCCTTGCGTGAATAAATTCCCGCGAATGGTCATCTGTTTTTTTACATAATCCGGCGGATTAGCGTCCGCACAAAAAAACCGCAGTGCATCAGCACTGCGGCGGTAGTTGAGCTACCTGGATTCGAACCA
>CAMWIG010000115.1 GCA_947174295.1 uncultured Alistipes sp.
GCCCAGAAGGGTAGTCGGAGCCATCTGTCCGCCCGTCATGCCGTAGATTGCATTGTTGATGTAGATGACCGCGATATTCTCACCGCGCGCCGCAGCGTGTATCGACTCCGCCGTTCCGATAGCCGACAAGTCGCCGTCGCCCTGATAGGTGAATACCAGATTCTCGGGATGCAGACGCTTCACGGCCGTAGCCACGGCGCATGCACGGCCGTGAGCCGCTTCGAGCCAGTCGACATCGATATAGTTGTATGCGAACACCGCGCAGCCCACCGGCGAAACACCGACGGTACGGCTCTGCAATCCCATCTCTTCGATAACCTCGGCAACAAGTTTATGAACCGTACCGTGACTGCATCCCGGGCAATAGTGCATAACATTGTCCAGCATCAGTTTCGATTTGCCGTACACGAAGTTCTCCTGTTTGATTTCAACCTCTGCCATAGCTTTATCTCTTATTAATCAGTTTTTCCTTGAATGCCGCAAGCACTTCGTCCGGCGAGTATATCATACCGCCCTGACGGCCGTAGTGCTCGACGGGAGCTTTGCCGTTCACGGCCAGACGCACGTCCTCGACCATCTGTCCGGCATTGAGCTCGGCGCTCAAAAATCCCTTCACGCCGCGCTCGGCCAATTCGGCGATAGCCTTCGTCGGGAACGGATAGAGAGTAATGGGGCGCAGCAGACCGAGTTTGATTCCCTCGGCTCGTGCCATCTCCACCGTAGCCGAACATATTCGGGCCGACGAACCGAACGCCACGATGACATACTCGGCATCGTCGCACTCGATGGTCTCGTAACGCACCTCGTTATCCTCCAAAGCCTTGTACTTGGACTGCAATCGAAGATTTATCTTCTCCATGGCATCCGACTGCAATTCGAGCGAGGTGACGACATTGCGTCCGCGATTCTCGGGTTTGCCGTATGCCGCCCAATCCTTGCACTCTGCTGCAATCTCCTCGGCGGTCTTGCGCGGCCGCTGCGGCGCGAGCACCACCTTTTCCATCATCTGACCGATAGCGCCGTCGGCGAGAATCATCGCCGGATTGCGATATTTGAACGCGAGGTCGAAGCCCAACGCCACATGGTCGTGCATCTCCTGCACGGAGTTCGGAGCCAGAACTATCAGATGATAGTCTCCGTGACCGCCGCCCTTGCAGGCTTGGAAGTAGTCGCCCTGCGACGGCTGTATGGTACCCAGCCCCGGGCCGCCTCGCTGGCAGTTGACAATCAGACACGGCAGCTCCGCACCGGCAAGATAGCTCAGGCCCTCGGCCATAAGGCTGACGCCGGGACTCGACGACGACGTCATGACACGTTTTCCCGTGGCGGCGCCTCCGTATACCATATTAATGGAAGATATCTCGCTTTCGGCCTGCAACACGACCATGCCGGTAGTCTCCCAGGGTTTGAGCTCCATGAGCGTCTCCATGACCTCCGACTGCGGAGTGATAGGGTAGCCGAAATATCCGTCGCAACCGTAGCGAACGGCCGCATGGGCTATCACTTCGTTGCCTTTCATTAATTTCACCTCTTTCTCAGCCATATCTATTCGAATTTTTGACGATAAACGGTTATGCAACTGTCTGGGCATATTATGCCGCACGAAGCGCACCCGGTGCAGGCGTCGGGATTGGCCATGAATGCCACCTGATAACCTTTGCCGTTGACTTCCGCCGACATAGACAGCACATCGCACGGACAAACCGACGTACAGACGGCACATCCCTTGCAGCGCTCCTTGTCGACAACGATGGTTCCTTTAATCTTAGCCATAGGACATGTTTTAATGTTTCGTACAAATATAAACAAAATTTCACCGTTCGCACCATTTTTTGTTACAAATCGTCACCCGCCGGCACGAAAATCTCACGGCGCAGCGAGCAATATTCCAGTCGAAATTACGTTGTTCGAATGTCATGTCGCCGTTAAAGGTCATACTCGCAGCATTGTGTCTGACATGGGCCGTGCTCGCTTTCGCAAGCGGGCCGCGCACCGATGTGCAGTCGCTCGACAGCCTGAACACCCGCTCGGCGGAGCGCAACCGCCGGCTCTACGACTCCATACGCACCAAAACCGAACGGCACCGCGTACCGCGAATGCTCTACGACATGCTGTTCACGAGACCGGCAGGCGACACAGCAACCGACGGACGCACCATCGACGAGAGCGCCGAGTTCCGACGCTTCGCCGGCAAACGAATAGGCTCCATCACCATCGAGCGAGAACCTGTGTTCGACTCAGGCGGCAACTGGCTGGAACGCGCCGGAAACCGAATGCACCGAATCACCCGCGAACGCATCATCCGCCGCGATCTGTTCATACGCCCAGGCGACGAGTTCGACCCGCAGATGCTCGCGCGCAACAAGCAGCTGCTGCAATCACGCTCCTACATCTCCGAAGTGCGGACCGACGTCGCGCCCGACCCGCAGGACACGTCGGCCGTCGACATCGTAATACGCACGCGCGACAGCTGGACGATAAGCCTCGACGCCGGAGTTCGCAGCCGCGGCCGCACGATGCTCGGCATATACGACGCCAACATTCTGGGCACGGGAACCCGTCTCGGCGTCAAAACCAATTTCTATCGGCCGTCGATGCGATACGGAGGCAACGTCGTAGAGTATCGCATGCCCAACATCATGGGGTCGTTCTTCACCGCCGAGATGTCGGCCGGCCGGACATTCGAGGAGTCGGAGCTGAGGTTCGACCTGCGCAAGGAGTTCCTGACACCGACCGACTACGAAGTCGGATTTTCGTACAACCGCCTGCGAAAACAATACTATCTGACAGACGCCGACTCGACCGCCTCGGTCAAATTCCGCAGAACGGATCTGTGGGGCGGACGGTCGCGCTACATCCCAGGCATAGAGTCGAGCGTATTCTTCACGGGAGGTTACAGCCGCAGCCGCTTCGACCGCAGGCCCGGCGTGAGCCGCGACCTCAACCCCGCATTCCACAACTACGACGAAGTGCTGTTCAGCACAGGTCTCTACCGTGAAAAATTCTATTCGACGACTCTTATCTACGGATTCGGCATACGCGAATATCTCGCTACGGGATTCCGCGCCGAGATAATCGGCGGATACCGCTGGGGCGAATTCTACGATGCCGCATATCTCGGCGCGGGAGTGCGCGGGGGAGCATTCACCCGCATAGGCTACCTCATGGGCGGATTCGCCGTCGGCAGCTACGCAGTTCCGCGCGACGGAGCATGGCGGCAGAGTGCGATAGATATCGACCTGCGCTGGTTTTCGAATCTGTTCCGCGTGCGAAGAAACCACATACGCCAATTTCTGTCGCTGAACTACACACTCGGCTGGAATCGCAGTCACGGCAACAGCGAATCCATACGCTTCACCTCGACGGACGGCCTGCGGCTGCTAAGCGAACATCCCTACGGCACGAATCGGGCTGTTCTGAATACCGAGACCGTAGTCTTCACGCCATATCAGCCGCTGGGATTTCGCATCGCCGTGGTGGCGTTCGCCGATTTCGGGCTGCTGGGCTTTTCGCCGAACATATTCGACAACAGCTTCTACAACACACTCGGCATGGGGCTTCGCATCAAGAACGAACGTCTGATATTCAACACTATAAACTTGCGCATCGGCCTTGCTCTCGGCAAGGGCGGCATACTCGACAGCCGTTACTTCGAGGCCAACAATTCGAACCGCATGACGCAGTTCCGCTACATGCCCGAGCGCCCGCAAACGATAGGGTTCGAATAATTCAAAATTCAATTTCGGGAATAAAACAAAACCGCAGAACGCACTGTGCGAGCCCTCGGCGCCCGTCCGGCTTCGCGGCGCACGTCTACGCAAGCGACAACCCCTGCCGCTGAAAATTGCGGCAGGGGTTGTCGTATAGTTTCCTTACTCTTCGTAGCGCGGTTACTCCTCGAACGAGTGAATCACGACACCCGAGCGTAGTTTCGGTTCGAACCAGGTAGTCTTCGGCGGCATGATGTTGCCGGTGTCGGCTATGTCGATAAGCTGCTGCATGGAAACAGGGTAGAGCGCGAAAGCCACAGCCATCTCGCCGCTGTCGACACGTTTCCGCAACTCGCCGAGACCGCGAATGCCTCCTACGAAATCAATGCGTTTCGACGTGCGCAAATCCTTGAAATCCAGCAGTTCGTCGAGCACGAGATTCGACAGCACCGTAACATCCAGCACGCCTATCGGATCGGTATCGTCATACGTTCCCGGCTTCGCCGTAAGCGAATACCACTCGCCGTCGAGGTACATGGCGAAGTTGTGCAGCGCCGCGGGAGTGTATGTCTCCGCACCGCGCTTCTCCACCTCGAAGTTCTTGCGCAGCGCCTCGACGAGCTCGTCGGGAGTCATGCCGTTCAGGTCCTTCACCACGCGATTGTAGTCGATAATGCGAAGGTGCGACGCAGGGAACGTCACGGCCAGAAAGTAGCAGTACTCCTCCTCGCCCGTATGGGTCGGATTCTTCTCGCGGCACTCCTGACCCACGCGGGCCGCAGCTGCGGTGCGGTGGTGTCCGTCGGCGACGTAGAGCGCCGGTATTCCGGCGAAGATTTCGGTCAGGCGGTCGTTTACGGCTTTGTCGCGAATAACCCACATGTGGTGGCCGAAACCGTCGGCGGCCGTAAAGTCGTAGTCGGCCTCGTTACTGTTCACCACCTCGGCGACGATGCGGTCGATCTCCTCATTGTCGGGATACGCGAAGAACACGGGTTCGATGTTGGCCTTCTGGTTGCGCACGTGAATCATGCGGTCCTCCTCCTTGTCGGGGCGCGTAAGCTCGTGCTTCTTGATAGCCCCCGAGAGATAATCCTCGAAGTGGCAGCACATGGCCAGACCGTACTGCGTGCGGCCGTTCATCGTCTGCGCATATATGTAATAGTGCTCTTCATCGTCCTGCACGAGCCAGCCCTTTTCGCGCCACGTGCGGAAGTTCTCGACGGCACGGTCGTACACCTCCTGCGAATGTTCGTCGGCGATAGGGTCGAAATCTATCTCGGGCTTGATGATGTGAAGCAGCGAGCGCTCCGTGGCTTCGGCCTTGGCTTCGGCGGAGTTCAGCACGTCGTATGGACGCGCCGCCCCCTCGGCGGCAGACTCCTTGGGCGGTCTCACTCCGCGAAACGGTTTTATTCTTACCATATACGAATGAAGTTTTAAAGGTTCGAATCGGTTATTTGTTCACCTGAAAACGGCGGTTGCCAGTAGTGAAGAAATCGACAATCTGACGCGCTGCGGCCAAACCGGCATTGATATTGGCCTCGGCGGTCTCGGCCCCCATCTTCTTGGGAGTCGCGAAGACGCGCTTGCCGAACTTTTCGTTCAGGGCGGGCTGTGTTTCAGCCGCGATGTCGGTGGCATATTTCAAATCGGCACGCTCGTCGAGAGCCTTCGCCAGCCCCTCCTCGTCGATAACCTCCTTGCGGGCGGTATTGACGAGCACGGCTCCCTCGGGCATCGACATCAGCAGGTCGTAGCCTATGGATTTCCTGGTCTCGGCCGTCGCAGGGATATGCAGCGACAGGAAATCCGATGCGGCATACAGCTCCTCGACACTCGACACCGCCTTCACGCCGTCGGTCTCGAACACAGCGGCATCGGTAATGAAGGGGTCGTAGGCCACCACGTTCATGCCCAGCGCCTTGCCCTTGCGGCCAACCAGGCGGCCGACATTGCCGTAGGCATGGATGCCGAGCGTCTTGCCCTGAATCTCCGAGCCCGTGCCGGGAGTGAAGCCGTTGCGCGACATGAAAATCATCATCGCGACGGCCAATTCGGCCACTGCGTTGGAGTTCTGGCCCGGAGTGTTCATCACGACGATGCCGCGCTCCGAGGCGGCTGCCAGGTCGACATTGTCGTAACCGGCACCGGCACGCACCACGATTTTCAGATTGCGGGCCGCCGCGATTACCTCGGCCGTGACCTTGTCGCTGCGCACGATGAGCGCGTCGACCTCGGCGACGGCTTCGAGAAGCTGCTGCTTCTCCGTATATTTTTCGAGCAGAAGGAGTTCGCCACCTGCGCCCTCGACGATTTCACGAATCCCGTCGACTGCCTTCCTGGCGAACGGTTTCTCGGTTGCTACGAGTACTTTCATATTGTTCAATAGCGATATTAATTCGACTGTTTCCGTTTTTTCCCACGCGATTACATCCCCGGTGAAGGGGTTGTAATCGGTAGGAATATTATAGGAGTATCCCATGACGAGACACGTTTAGGCATGAAGTTTCTCGAACTCCTGCATGCAGGCCACCAAAGCCTCGACGCTCTCCCTGGGCAGGGCGTTGTAGCACGATGCGCGGAATCCGCCCACCAGACGGTGGCCCTTGATTCCGACCATGCCGCGATCCTTGGCGAACGCCATGAACTCCGCAGCGAGCTCCTCGCGGCCTTCGGCCATGACGAAGCAGATGTTCATCAGCGAGCGGTCCTCCTTGTCGACCGTGCCGCGGAAGAGCGTGTTGCGGTCGATTTCGTCGTAGAGCAGCTGCGCTTTCTCCTTGTTGCGTCGGTAGAGCTCCTCGACGCCGCCGATAGACTTGGCCCACTTCAAGGTCTCCATCAGGACGTAAATCGGGAACACGGGAGGAGTGTTGAACATCGAGTTGTTCTCCGTGTGCGTCTTGTACGAAACCATGGTCGGCAGGTCGCGGACAATCTTCTCGACCATGTCATCGCGGATGATTGCGAACGTCACGCCGGCAGGGGCGAGATTCTTCTGCGCGCCGCCGTAAATCATGGCGTACTTGCTCACATCCACCGGGCGGGCAAGAATATCGGAGCTCATATCGGCGACGAGAGGCAC
>CAMWIG010000116.1 GCA_947174295.1 uncultured Alistipes sp.
CCGTATCGGTTGATGTACTGGTACCCCGCAGACGTGGCGCAAAGGCCCCACAGGGTGTCCTGCTGGTTGATGAGCAGATATTCTTCCTGGCTGTTCATTGCTATCTTTTTCCCAAAATTAAGACCTTTTTCGGACAAAACCAAATTGTCTTCGCGGGTGATGTCAAATTGTCGAATCATCCGTTTGAAAAATCAAATAATGTTTCAGCGTCGAGAATTAATTTTGTTAACGATGATTTCGGGACCGGAAAACTTGCTGATTCGAGATCGAAAATCCAACCAATTTTTTAATAATATGGACAAAAAACTTACTATTCTGAATGCGCCCAATCGCCGGTTCTCATGGCGGAACTTGCTCGGAGCGCTTTTGATGTGCTGTGCCTTGGCGGCAGGTTCTTGCAGCGACGGCGACAATCAGCTCGTGCCTGACCCCGACCCCGAAGAACCGGAGCAGCCCGAAGTGCCGGGACCCGGCACCGATGACCCCGTAAAAGAGTTGCGCGAGGATGCTACTCCGCTCTTCTTCGATGCGGCGCAGTCGTCGGGCATCGCGATGACGGAGATCGACGGCGAGCCGAACGGCTACGTGCTGACCATCGAGGAGAACGGCCGGCATTTCATTCCTACGGTCGGCCTCAAAGCCGAACTGGCGAACAAACGGGTGAAGCTGGTCTTCGAGTACCGATGCTCGGAGGAGATTGCGCAGTTCAATCTGGGCTTCTCGAACGAAACCGACATGGCCTACTGCGGAGTCATCAGATCCGACGTCGACCGTGACGAGGATGGCTGGGCGCCGTACAGCGTCAGCCTGGTCAACGACGTCGACAAGTTCGGGTGGGGCAATGTCGGCGACTGGCTCGGCTTCTACCTGCACCCGGCGAATCAGGGAGCTTCGGTGACGTTCGAAATCCGCGATATCTACCTGGAAGAGAGCGACGAGCCGGTAATTCCCGTCGTGCCGGAAGATCCGAACCGATATGCACTTTCGTTCTCGAACGAGCGCGACGCTACGGATTTCGAGGCGAAATACGGACGTTCGGACGGTATTCAGTTCACACGTGACGGCGACGCCTATCACATCGTGTTCGTAGAGAGCCACTACGATGCTTCGCTGGCTCACAACGAGCACATGTTCGCGACCGATCCTTTGACCCGCATACTCAGCATGAACGACAACCAGAAAGTGGAGCTCGTCTTCAAGTACAAGGCCGTTACGAGCCACGCATGGCAGTTTACGACTTTCTTGCAGATGAATACCGACTTGGAGATATTCAACGCTTCGGTAGTGGACAATCAGACCATGACGGCATCGGCCGCTGCGTCGCCCGACAGCGAGGGCTGGGCCACCTACCGCCAGGATATGACCGACGTAATCAAGAAGGCTAACTGGGGTCAGGATCCGACCGCGTCGCCGCAGATTCGCTTCCGCTTCCGCCTGACGAGAACCGCCGAGATTACCGATCCGGCGCACCCCGAGCACTACGACTTCAAGGAGATCGACCTCAAAGACGTCTATCTCCAAGTGAGCGACAAGGAGATCGAGCCCGATCCGGGTCCCGGTCCCGAGCCCGGCCCCGGCCCCGAGCCGTCGGACGAAGCGATAGAGGTGGCGTTCACCGCGAATCATGAGATGTCGGATTTCGAGTCCCGCTTCAATGGCGTAGGCGTGCTGTTCGACTACACGGACGGCGAATACTATCACTTCCAGCTGGATGAGACGGCCGGCCACGTACAGCATGTCGTTTTCTCCGATATCATCGGCAAGGCACTGCCTGCGGACATCTCCGGGAAAAGCATCGAAATCGTCTTCAAGTACAAGGCGAGAGTCGACGGAGCGGCAGCCGGTACGGGCGAATGGTACCAGAAGTGGTTCTTCAAAATCGTACCCGTGCTCGACGGCATGACGGCGTCGGAGTACAACTCCACGACCAATGCGCTGCAAGCCGACGGCACGACGACCGACAATCTGAAATTCGGCACCGACGCCGAACCGATGGAGTGGACGGAGTACAGGATGTATCTGAATCCTTCGTTCGCATCGCAGGCTGTCATCGGTTCCTGGGGCGCCGACCTGGCGAAACATCCTCAGTTGCGTCTCGACTTCCGCGCACGCAACACCACGAACAACGACTGTCCCGTGAAGTCGCTCGGTCTGACCGACGTGTACATCAAGGATATGAAAATCGTGATTAACGACAAATAAGCTGTTTCCTCGAAAGAAGGGCATATCGCCGGACGGATTCTCAACCGGCGATATGCCTCATTTCAAAAATAAAATCGCAGTATGAATAATCAGAACAAGGAGAAGTATACCGCTCCGAAAATCGAGATGACGGAGTTCTCCATCGAAAACGGCTTCGCGACGTCGTCAGGCGATTATCTCGACTACCCGCTCGAATGGGGAGGACTCGACTCGAACACCGACTTTGAATAACAATCGAAAATGACAGCTATAAACAACTTATCACGCAGAATGGTGCCGGCCCTTGCAATCGCAGCAATGGCCGCAGCATGTTCGAGCGATACGACGGTCGACGAACCTAAAATCCCGGCCGAACCGGCAACCGGAACCCGCACGATAACAGTGTCGGCCGATATAGCCGACACTCGCACGGCCCTTACAGAAGGCCGCGACCGGCTCCGCTGGTCGGAAGGCGACACGTTCGGCGTATTCACCGACAACGAGGACGACCGCAACATAGAATCGTCGGCATACGCCGATGGAGAGACGTTCGCAATCGACGGCGTCAGCATGACCGCATCCGCAATCTACGCCTACTATCCGGCCGACAGCGCCAACGACTCAGCGGACCGCAGCGCCGCAAGCGTCAGCGTAGCGATTGCCGGCGAGCAGACGCAGCAGCAGGCGGGAACGCTCAACGGGCGCTTCTACCCCATGGTCGCAGCAGGCACCATAGCGGACAACACCGCCGACATGCAGTTCACGCCGCTGGCATGCGCACTGGCACTGAACATTTACGGCGGAGCGCCGACTGAGAAGGTCGTTTCGGTGAAATTCGAATCCGAAACAGCTTCGAGCGGCAGAGCTTGCGTCGACCTGACAGCAGACGGGGTCGGCTATGCGGCGACCGAATACACGACAGCCGTCAACCTCGGCGAAGCGGCGCGCTTCGCTCCCGTCGGCGAGAAGCCCGAAGACAAGCGTATGTTCGAAAATCAGGTCTATCTCGTCATTGCGAAAGCCGACTACCACACCGTCCGGTTAGAGATAAAGACCACGAGCAACAACGCAGACAAAATCTACACCCTGACGTCGGCGAACGGCATCGACTGCTCGGCATGCGACATCTACGCCATGAACATCAATCTCGGCAAGGCTCAGGTGCAGACGACCGGCAAAAACATCTATCCGCTGACATTCTCACCCGGCACGGAAGGACACGCCAACACCGAAGTGTCGCTGCAAGACGGAGAGTACCGCATGCTCTTCGCGACCGGCGCGCCCCACGGCGAACACTACTGCCTGACCGACCCGCTGACGCGCAAGCTCGAAGTAGAGGCCGGGCAGAAGGTCGAGCTCGTTTTCAAATACAAGATGCAGTTGGAGGGTTACGACTTCTGGCAGTTCACCACCTACTTCAACACACCCCATTACAACGGCTCGGAGACGAACAACTCGGCAATGCCCGTATCGAACGGCGCCGATGCCGACGGCTGGATTACCTACCGCCACGACCTGACGAATGCAGTAGCCGCGACAAACTGGGGCTCGGATGCCTCGGCGGCAACAATACGCTTCCGTTTCCGCATGCTCCGCGATAATGAAGTTGATGTTCCTCAATGCCCCGAGATGTACGGTTTCAACGAGATTCTCATCAAGGACGCCTACCTGCAAGTGGGCGGAAACGAGGCTGGTCCTGTCTCCGACAATATCACGGTGAAGTTCACACCGGGACACGCCACGTCGGACTTCGAGGGCCGATTCAAACCGGTGGGCGTGCTGTTCGGCTACGAAAACGACGAGTACTACCACTTCCAGCTCGACGAGAGCGCCGGCCACGTGCAGCATGTCATCTACTCCGACATCATCGAAAACGCACTCTCCACGGCCGACATTGCCGGAAAGAGCGTCGAGATAACTTTCAAGTACAAGGCGAGAGTCGACGGAACGGCAACCGGTAGCGGCGAATGGTATCAGAAGTGGTTCTTCAAAATCGTACCCGTACTCGACGGAATGACGGCGTCGGAGTACAACTCCACGACCAATGCGCTGCAAGCCGACGGCACGACGACCGACAACCTCACGTTCGGAACCGACGCCGAGCCGATGGAGTGGACGGAGTACAGGATGTATCTGAATCCGTCGTTCGCATCGCAGGCGGTAATCGGCGCGTGGGGAACCGACCTCGCGAAGCATCCCCAGCTGCGTCTCGACTTCCGCGCACGCAACACCACGAACAACGACTGTCCCGTGAAATCGCTCGGTCTGACCGACGTCTACATCAAGGACATGAAAATCGTGGTCAACGGCAACTAAAACCAATCGCGTATGACATAAGGAAAGCGTATTGTGGAGAGCGTCACTCGTCAGGATACGCTATCCTTATGTTATCCGAAACAAATTTTCAACCCCAAAATACATGAAACTTTTCTACTCTACTCTTTGCAGTCTGCTGCTGACATCGACAGCAGTCTGTTGCAGCGAATCACCGCAATCCGACGACCCGGTCACTCCTCCGCCCCCGCCGCAGGAGGAAACCGAAACCAACGAATTGCGGCTCAACGCAGACAAGTACAACGACTTGAAAGTAAGCGTCAACAGCAAGGACGAATTCTCACTGCGCACTACGGGCAGCGACCCCTGGATTTGCACCGTGCCGCTCGATCGTGCCAATCAGGACAATACCATAGTCCTGACTTTCGAGTACAAGGCTTCCAAGGACGTGGCTTTCCAGATTTTCTTCGCTCAGCCGCTTTCGGGCGACCGAATGGAGGAGTGCCCGACAATCGAAGCCTCGCCGAGCACCTGGAAAACATATTCGTGCAATCTCCACGATGCGATTGCGAAATATTCATGGGGAAAAGTGCAGGACTACCTGCGTCTCGATTTCGGCAGTGCGTCGGACATCATGATTTATATGCGCAACGTTTCGCTGCGAAGCATGACCGCCGAAGAGCGCGACGCCTTGGAGGCGGAGCAGAATCGCCTGCTCGGCATCGAAAAGCTGGGTGCGGAGCTGCCCGTCTATCTGAAAAACAGCTATTCGTCGGAGATAACATCCGTGAGCGTCACGGCCGACAAGGTGAATGTCTCGGGCATCTGCAACGGCACCTGCTCGCTGGCCGAAGTGCTGCCATATGAACACGCCCTGCTGCTTAACTCTTTCCGCAAGTGCAAGACCGACATAGCATCCGGGACGTTCAGCGTCACGCTCGATCGCGTGGTCGAGTACGACGGCTATACCTACGACCGTCTGCTCTCGAAGTTCGTGCTGGTGCGGACTGTCGACGGCAAGGACGAAATCGTCTCTTTCTGCCGCTACGCCGATGCCGACATGATCGACCAGTCGAAGGCTTCGTCGTACCCCGACTTTACGGGCAATCTGACCAAGGGCGGCGAGGCCGACCGCAGCAGCGCCGCCGGCTGGGCCGATGTCGATGCGCTGGGGCTGAAAGCCGTGCTGGTCGGCATTCCCGTGACGGCCGTCATGTGGGAGACCCAGGCCAAGGCCATGCAGAAAGGCGACCAGGTGATAGTTCATAAGTATCTGGGCAAGGAGTACTATTTCAGCAAGGGGTATTTCGAGTCGATCGACAAGGACCTGTTGGAGTTCCAGCGACGCAACATAGCCGTCTTCACGGTCGTGTGCGTCCGTCCCGAGGAGTCGAGGGATGCGACCGCCTACCGCAACTACGATCATGATTTGGGCATGCTTTTCCAGCATCCCGATTTCGCGGAGCCCGCCGGTACGAACGGCTACTACTCCATGATTAATCTCGACGAGCCGAAGAGCGTGAACTATTGGGCCGCAGCGCTCGACTTCCTGGCGTCGCGCTATTCCGACGGTACGTATGGCCGCATCCACCGCTATGTGCTGCACAACGAGATCGACGACCCGTCGAACTGGAACAATATCGGCTACAAACCGCTGGCTTATTATGTAGACTACTTCGCCAAGTCGATCAGAATCGGCCACAACATCATTCGCCAGTATAATCCCAATGCGCAGATTCTGGTGCCCGTCACGCAGTCGTGGACCCGCGAGGTCATCTCGGCCGGCGTTCGTGCGGAGTATGCCGTTAAGAAGATTTTCGACCTGCTGACACAGTTCAGCTCCAAGGAGGGCGATTTCTACTGGGGTATGGGCTACCACTCGTATCCGCAGAACTTCAATTCGCGCACCTGGGAGGATGCGGATGCCACGTGGTCGATGAACACCCGCCTGGTTACGTTCAAGAATCTGGAAGTGCTGGACAAGTGGAGCCGAATCCCCTCCAACATGTACAAGGGCGTGAAGTCGCGCGACATCTGGCTGACGGAGAACGGCGGCAGCTCGCGCAGCCACTCGGCCCAGGAGTTGAAGGAGCAGGCGGCCTGCGCGGCTTATGCGCTCAAAAAGGTGGAGCAGCTTCCCGGTATTCAGACGCTCATCTGGCATGCGTTGCAGGACAGCGCCGTGGAGGGCAACCTGAATCTCGGACTGCAT
>CAMWIG010000117.1 GCA_947174295.1 uncultured Alistipes sp.
AATGACAATGAGCAGGAGCGCTAGTTTGGGGAAGTACAAACTTTAGAATTTTTTTTTTATACTTGTTTAGCAATATATTATGAAAAAGATTATTCTGAGTATTATTTTCGTTTTGGCAATCTTAAATATTTATGGACAGAATGCCGATTCCACAAGAATCCAGATAGAACCATTAACGAATCTTCAACGTGACAGTTTACTTACAAGTATTCAACAAAATGTATATATAATAGCCGAAGACGCTACAAATATAAAAAATCAAGTCGGCAGATATAAGATATATAAAACGACTAATATTTATAATTCTCTAATGTTGGATACAGCATCAGGCCAAGTAACGGCTATCCAGATTGGCATAAATAACGATAATAGCCGATTCGAATATTCAGTTTGTAAAGCTGTTGAATATGACCCCGAATGGCGAATTATTGGTAGATATGAATTATACCCAACTGGAAATAATTATAATTTTATTCTTCTTGATACTATATTCGGTCGAGCATATCAAGTACAATGGAGTACAAAAGATGAAGAATGTGGCATTTGGAGAATTTGGTAATAATAAACATTCAAAATTTGCAACAATAATTTATTATAAATGTTTTTTGAGTAAGAAATCAACAAAGACATCGCGATGAAAAAAATTACCGCACTTTCAAGTCTGCTGCTTTTCGCTGCCGTCTTCGCATCATGCGAGCAGGAGGTCGACTACGGCTACCCGTCGACCGTAAGAATGCCGTCCGAGGGAGGACGCACGGTGCTCCGCGGAGACTCGGAGTACGCCGGGGTCATCCGACAAATCGAGATTCTGAACTACGACGGCGACGGAAACGGCAGCTACGGCGAAGCGTGCGATTCGATTGCCGTCACCGCACACTGGCTCACCGTCAAGTGCCCGCGCACGAAAAACGAACTCCACCTGACGGGCGAGCCCAACAAGACGCACAAGAGCCGAAGACTCTATCTGTATCTCTACGACGGAAGGTCGCGTCAGGAAATCAAAGTCATTCAGGATTAGGAGACGGCATAAGAACGGCGAACCCGGCAAACCGCGCACGGTTTGCCGGGTTCGTTCCGTTTGCCGGCGATACTACTCGCCCATCTTCGCGAGGAAGCACTCGACGGTGTTCTCCATCAGGCAGGTGATGGTCATGGGGCCTACGCCGCCCGGCACGGGAGTGATGACCGACGCCTTGCCCTCGACCGCCGCGAAGTCGACGTCGCCGCACAGCTTGCCGGTCTCGGGGTCGCGGTTCACGCCCACGTCGATAACCACAGCGCCGTCGCCGACCATGTCGGCCGTCACGAACTTCGGGCGGCCGATGGCCACGACGAGTATGTCGGCCTCACGCGTAACAGCCGGCAGGTCGGCCGTGCGCGAGTGGGCTATGGTCACCGTGGCGTTGGCATCGAGCAGGAGCTTCGCCACGGGCAGACCCACAATGTTGCTGCGGCCGATGACGACGGCTTTCTTTCCCGCGACGGCGACCCCGGCGCGTTCCAGCATCTTCATGATGCCCTTCGGCGTGCAGGGCAGCGTGCAGGGTTGCTTCTGCCACAGCGCCGCGACATTCAGCGGGTGGAAACCGTCGACGTCCTTGCGGATGTCGATTGCGGCTATCACCTTGTCCTCGTCGATATGCTTCGGCAGCGGGAGCTGCACGAGGATGCCGTCGACTTCGTCATCGGCGTTGAGCTCGGCGATGAGGCCCAGCAGCTCCTCCTCGGAGATGTCGGCCGGCCGGCGGATGGTCGTGTTGCGTATGCCGACCTCGGCCGCAGCCTTTGCCTTGCCCGTCACGTAGGATACGCTCGCGGGGTTGTCGCCCACCAGAATCACCGCCAGATGCGGCACCCGCCCGTACTTGGCGGGAAATTCCGCCACACGCGCCGCCATGGCGGCCTTCAACTCGGCGGAGAGTTCTTTTCCTGAAATTATCTTCGACATAATCTTATAATTGTTTCGAACGGTATGTAAAAGTGCATCGTACAAAACTCCGTCAGCAGAAATCCGAGCCACGCAGTCACGGGATTCGGTGTCGTATAACTGTATCCGTCGCAATCGACATAGAGTTCGCCCGTTCCGGCGAAATATGCCGACACGAATACCGCAATGCCCACCGCCGCTCCGGCCGGAGCGAGCCACCAATGCCTGCGCCACGAATCGTTCAACCGGCGAAAGCAGCGCAACGGCAGCCCGGCTGCAAATATAACGATATTGACCGCAACAGCCATAATCCCTATGTGAGCAAGCGCCGAAATCCAAGACAATGCACTCGACAGCATCTCGTCCCAAGCCCAGCCGAAGAATCCCCAGCCCTCGGCAAGCATGACGGCTGCCGGCACTGCGAATGCCACGGCCATGGCCGCCGGAATCTGGTACACGGCATGCCACTCCCGACGAATCGGCTGCGGAATCATCAATCGGCCAATTTTGAATTCATCACAGCGCCCAGTGTCCGATGTCGGTGCGGTGGAAGAGGTTGTCGCACCCGATGCGCTCGACGTCGCGCAGCGCGGCCGCACGCGCCTCGGCGAGCGTGGCGCCCCGTCCCACGACGAACAGCACGCGGCCGCCGGCAGTCACCGTGCGGTCGCCGTCACGCCGGGTTCCCATGTGGTAGACCGTACCCTCGCACGCATCGAGCCCCGTGATTTCGCACCCCTTCTCGTAGTCGCCCGGGTAGCCCTTCGACGCCAGCACGATGCCGAGCGTCGCGAAGTCGTGCCACTCCATCTCGGACGGGAGCGGTGCTCCGTCGGCCACGGCGGCGAAGATGTCGGCGATGTCGCTTTTCAGACGCGGCAGGACGACTTCGGTCTCGGGGTCGCCGAAACGTGCGTTGAACTCGATGACCTTCACTCCGTCGGGAGTCTTCATCAGACCGCCGTAGAGCACGCCCGTCAGGGGACAACCCTCCTCGACCATGGCATCGGCCGTGCGCTGCATCACCTCGCGCATGGCGTAGGTCTCATCCTCGGCCGTGATGAACGGCAGCGGCGAATATGCGCCCATGCCGCCCGTGTTGGGGCCTTTGTCGCCGTCGTAAGCGCGCTTGTGGTCCTGAGCCAGCACCATGGGGCGCACCTCGCGGCCCGAGACGAAGCACATGAGCGAGAACTCGGGGCCCGTGAGGAAATCCTCCACCACCACGCGGCCGCGGCCGAACCTGTCGTCGAGCAGCATGTCGCGCAGCGCGGCATCGGCATCCTCGTATGTCTCGGCGATGACCACGCCTTTGCCGGCAGCCAGACCGTCGTATTTCAGCACGGCCGGAAGCGGCCGCGAGGCGACATAGGTGCGGGCCTCGTCGTAGTCTGAGAATGCTCGGTAGCCCGCGGTCGGGATGTCGTAGCGGCGCATGAGGTCTTTGGCGAACTCCTTGCTGCTCTCGATTCGCGTGGCGCTCTGCGTGTGTCCGAAGATGCGGAGTCCCGAAGCGCGGAACGCATCGACCACACCGGCCGCCAGCGACGACTCGGGGCCTACGACCGTCAGGTCGATGGAGTTGGCCAGAGCGAACAGACGCAGCGCCTCGACGTCGGTATCGCGAATGGGCACGCACTCGGCCTGCGCGGCGATGCCGGCATTGCCGGGGGCGCAGAATATCTTTTCGACCTTCGACGAACGCGACAGCGCGTCGACAATCGCATGGCAGCGGCCTCCGCCGCCTATAACCAGAACCTTCATCGCCGTACTAATGTTTGAAGTGGCGCTCGCCGGTGAACAACATGGCTATGCCCAGCTCGTCGGCTTTGCGGACGGAGTCCTCGTCGCGAACGCTGCCGCCCGGCTGCACGATGGCCGTCACGCCGTAGGCCGCGGCCATGGTCACGCAGTCGTCGAAGGGGAAGAATCCGTCCGACGCAAGCACCAGGTCGTGCGAACCGCCGTTCTCGCGGGCCTGTTTCAGAGCGATTTCGGCCGAGCCGACACGATTCATCTGACCGGCGCCGACACCGAACGTGCGGCCGTTCTTGACCACGACTATGGCATTCGACTTCACGTGCTTGACTATGCGCCATGCGAAGTTCATGTCGGCGATTTCGGACTCGGTGGGCCGCTTGACCGTGACGGTCATATCCTCCGAGGCTTCGCGGGTCGCCACGTCCCACTCCTGCACGAGCAGACCGCCATTGACGCCGACCCACTGCTGCGGACGGGCGTCGCTCCTGGTCATGTCGACCTCCAACAGACGCAGGTTCTTCTTCGTGCGGAGCACTTCGAGAGCCTCGTCGGTGAACGACGGCGCCATGATGATTTCGAGGAACACGGGCTTCATGAGCTCGGCGACCTCCTTCGTTACCGGGCGGTTCACGGCCACGATACCGCCGAAGATGCTCACCTTGTCGGCCTCGTAGGCCTTGTTCCACGCATCGGCCACGTTGCGGCCCACGGCAGCGCCGCAGGGGTTCATGTGTTTCAGACCCACGCAGAACGGTTCGTCGAACTCGCGCACGATGTTCAGTGCGGCGTTGGCATCCTGAATATTGTTGTACGACAGCTCCTTGCCGTTCAGCTGGCGGGCCGAAGCCAGCGAGAATGGCGCATCCTCGGCCGTGCGGTAGAACTTGGCGCTCTGGTGCGGGTTCTCGCCGTAGCGCAACGACTGCACGAGGTCGAATTGGAGGAACAGCTTCTCATTGAGTCCCGCGGCACGGCGCATGTATGCAGCGATGCAGGAGTCGTACTCGGCAGTGTGGGTGTAGGCCTTGGCCGAGAGTTCGAGACGCGTCTCGGGACGCGTATTGCCCCCCTCGCGAATCTCGGCGACGATACGCTCGTAGTCCGCGGGGTCGCACACGACCGTCACGTCGCGGAAGTTCTTCGCGGCGCTGCGCAGCATCGACGGGCCGCCGATGTCGATATTCTCCACGGCATCCTCCATCGTCACGCCCTCGCGCGAGATGGTCTGGCGGAACGGGTAGAGGTTCACGCAGACCAGGTCGATGAACTCTATGCCGTTCTCGCGCAGGGCGGCGAGGTGGCTCTCGTCATCGCGGCGAGCCAGAAGGCCGCCGTGCACCTTGGGGTGCAGGGTCTTCACGCGGCCGTCGCAGATTTCGGGGAATCCCGTGACGTCGCTGATATTGATAACCTCCACTCCGCTCTCTTCGAGGAGTTTCATCGTACCGCCCGTGGCGATAACGTCCCAGCCGAGCGCCCGCAGACTCTTCGCGAAGCCCACGACACCCGTCTTGTCGCTAACACTGATTAATGCTTTCATTATTATGGTATGTATTTACGTATTATTATCGTTTCCCTGTATAAGTTCCTTGTCTATGCTCTCGTCCGTCCCGAATGCACGACCTGCGGTCGCGGTTGCAATCTCGACCCACCCCCTAAATCCCCCGCCTTGGCAGGGGACTTAGCGACGCCTGCGGCGTCGAAGCGCGCCGACGAACGCGGATACGTCGTATTATCGTTTTCCGGTATAAGTTCCTTGTTCACGCTATCGTCTGTCCCGAATGCACGACCTGCGGTCGCGGTTGCAATCTCGACCCGCCCCATAAATCCCCCGCCTTGGCAGGGGACTTAGCGACGCCTGCGGCGTCGAAGCGCGCCGACGAATGCGGATACGTCGCATTATTATCGGTTTCCGATATAAGTTTCTCCGTTTCGCCGCCGTCTGTGTCCAGTCCTAACCGACAGACCCGGCACCTGCCCGGCTAATTGCCAATCGCTCATTCCCAATTACTCATTGCCTAAGAGCCGGCCTATCGCTTCGGGGTAGAGCTCGTGCTCCACGGCATGAATCATCGCGGTGAGCTCCTCGCGGTCCGAGCCCTCGTAGTGCACGGCACGCTGGGCTATGATGCGCCCGCCGTCGACCTCGCCCGTCACGAAGTGCACCGTTACGCCGTAGACCTTCACGCCGGCGGCCATGGCCTGACCTATGGCGTCGGCACCGCGGAACGCCGGCAGAAGCGAGGGGTGGATGTTCACGATGCGTCCCTCCCATGCGTCGAGCAGCGTCGACGAGAGGATGCGCATATACCCCGCGAGGCAGACCAAATCTATATGCCGCTCGTCGAGCAGGCTCACGATTCGGGCCTCGTAGTCGGCCTTCGACGCATAGTCGCGGGCCGAGAAGGCGAAGGTCTCCACGCCCAGACGCGCGGCACCCGCCCCCCCGCCGGCCGCCGGGCGGGCGGGGCCCATGAGACACTCCGAGGCGGGCCAAAGCCCCGACCGGCAGGCCGAGACGATGGCCTCGAAGTTGGAGCCGTCGCCGCTGGCGAAGATTGCAATTCGCGCCCTCACGCCGTTATGCTATTACGACGCCCTCGACGTCGGTTACGCGGCCGATGACCGAAGCGCGTTCGCCGGCCGCAGTGAGGATTTCGATGGCACGCGAGGCCTCCGACTCGTCGAGCGCGATGACCATTCCTATGCCCATGTTGAAGATGTTGAACATCTCGCGGTGCGCCACC
>CAMWIG010000118.1 GCA_947174295.1 uncultured Alistipes sp.
ACCCCGAATGGATAGACTTCCCGCGCGAGGGCAACGGTTGGAGCTACGCCTACGCACGGCGGCAGTGGTCGCTCGCCAATAACGGATTCCTGCGTTACTCCTACCTCGGCGACTTCGACAAAGCCATGATAAAGCTGATAAAAAAGTACAAGGTTCTCAGCGACGGCTACCCCTACAACCTGCAAATGGACGAGAGCAACAAAACCATGGTCTTCTCGCACGGCCCGCTGCTGTTCGTCTTCAACTGGCATCCTTCGGCCTCGATACCCGACTATCAGTTGCAGGTGCAGGGACCGGGCAAGTACGTTCCCGTACTCTCGACCGACGAGACGCGTTTCGGCGGCTTCGGCCGGCAGGATATGGCATCGGAACACTTCTCGTTCCCGGTCGATTGCGAGGACGGCGCAACGCGCCACTACATGCAAATATACAACACGCCGCGTACGGCAACGGTGTTCCTCCGCAAGAAGTGACGCCCACGCGCCGTACCGCACACACACGATTCGCCCCGCCGCGCAACTGCGGCGGGGCGAATCGCATAGGCTGTCCTACGTCAATAGTGCACGAATCCGCGGAACTCCTCGGCCGTCGGCCGTCCGTCGCGCAACCACCGAAGCACTCCGGCATCGGCCGTCGTGCTCCCTATCGGATAGAGCGGACGACCGAAACGGGTCTCGAAACCGGCCGCCACGGCGGCGAATCCGTCGGCAGCGACGGTCAGCAGCAGCTTGTAATCCTCGCCGGCACAGAGCGCAGTACGCAAATCGGCATCGGCTGGCACTTTTTCAAGCTCTATGTCCGCACCGACTCCCGACCGCTCCATGATATGGCGGATGTCCGACGCCACACCGTCCGAAACATCCATCATGGCATGAACCTCAGCCCGGCCGCCGAGCCAAATGCCTTCGTCAATCTGCGCCTCGGGGTTCATGTGGGCATGCGCCGCCGGAGTGTCGCACTCCCCGTTCAGGATGTCGCGAAGTCCGGCTCCCGAAGCACCGAGACGCCCGGCAACAGCCACGATATCGCCAGCGACGGCAGCCGACCGCCGTTTGATGTTGGCCAGAGGCGTACGGCCGAAAACAGTGACGTTCACCGTAATGCCTGCGGCCGAAGCCGTCGTGTCGCCGCCGACCAATGCCACGCCGTGCTCGGCCGACAGCTCTGTATATCCGGCCATGAACTCCTCGATCCACCCGTCCATGGCATCCTGCGGCAACGACAGCGACAGCACAGTAGCTCCGGGCCGCGCCCCCATGGCTGCGACAACGCTGAGATTCACGGCAAGCGATTTGCGCCCGATTTCACGGGCCGCAGCCGCATGGCGCAGGAAATGCACGCCCTCGGCGAGCATGTCGGCCGAGACGACCAGCGCCTCGTCGCCCAGCGGCAGCACGGCGCAGTCATCGCCTATGCCCTCCCAGCCATTGGCCGGAAGCGTTTCGCACATCCGTGCTATGGAGTCTATCAGTCCGAATTCGGTCATAACGGTGTAAATAATATACGAATAAGCCGAGGATGCGGCATTCTATTTTTTCGACTCTTTGAGTTTTTGAAGTTCGTACATGCGGTCGCGGAAGCGGGCGGCGGCGAGGAAGTCGAGCGACTTGGCGGCACGCTCCATATCCTCGCGTGCGCGAAGTATCTCGGCGTCGAGGTCGACGGGCGCGGAATATGCCGCCGATGTGTCGGCAGCCACGGCATAGTGGTCCTCGGCTATCGGGTAGACCGTCGTATCGGCCGGCGCCTCCTTGGCGAGCAGCAGGCTCTGCCCCGTACCGCTCTTCTGCGCCTGACGCGGCAGCATGCCGTGCTCGATATTGTAGCGCACCTGCACGGCACGGCGGCGGTTGCTGTCGTTTATCGACACGAGCATCGAATCGGTGCACGAATCGGCATACATGATGACGCGGCCGTTCACATGGCGCGCAGCACGGCCGGCAATCTGCGTAATCGAGCGCACATTGCGCAGGAAGCCCTCCTTGTCGGCGTCGAGAATGGCCACGAGCGCCACCTCGGGCAGGTCGAGGCCCTCGCGCAGCAGGTTCACGCCTATCAGGACATCGAACATGCCGGCCCGAAGGTCTTCGAGAATCTGCACCCGCTCCAAAGTATCGACGTCGGAGTGTATGTAGCGGTTGCGGATGCCTATGCGGTCGAAATACTTCGACAGCTCCTCGGCCATACGCTTGGTGATGGTCGTCACGAGCACTTTGTCGTCGCGACGCGCACAGCGCTCTATCTCCTCTATGAGGTCGTCTATCTGGTTCAGCGTAGGCCGCACCTGGAACGGAGGGTCGACGAGTCCCGTCGGACGTATGAGCTGCTCCACGACTACGCCCTCGCTCATCATGAGCTCGTAGTCGGCCGGCGTGGCGCTGACGTATATCGCAGGCCCCATCAGCGCCTCGAACTCCTCGAAACGCAGCGGCCGGTTGTCCTTGGCTGCCGGCAGGCGGAATCCGTACTCCACGAGATTCTCCTTGCGGGCGCGGTCGCCGCCGAACATGGCACGCACCTGCGGAATGGTCACGTGGCTCTCGTCGATTACCAGAAGGTAGTCCTTCGGGAAGTAGTCGAGCAGACAGAACGGGCGCGTACCCTCGGCGCGACCGTCGAAATAGCGCGAGTAGTTCTCTATGCCCGAGCAGTAGCCGAGCTCCTTTATCATTTCCAGGTCGTACTCCACGCGCTGTTTGAGCCGCTGCGCCTCGACCGGCCGGTCCTGACTCTCGAAGAAAGAGACCTGACGTCCGAGGTCGACGTATATCTCGCCTATCGCCTTCTGTATTCTCTCCTGCGTGGTGACGAAGAGACTCGCCGGATAGACCGTCATCTTGTCGAGCGAGCGTATGCGCTGTCCCGTGACGGGGTCTATGGCGAATACGGCCTCTATCTCGTCGTCGTAGAACATCACCCGGAAGCACTGGTTGCCGAACTCGCCGAAAGCCGCCATGACGTCTATCGTATCGCCGTTCACGCGGAAGGTCGCCGGAGTCAGGTCGCGTTCGGTGCGCGTATAGAGCGCCTCGACCAGACGGTACATGAGCTGTTTGAGCGACATGCGCTGCCCCACGGCCACGGAGACCGACGTCTTGTGGAAATCGTCGGGATTGCCGCAGCCGTAGAGACACGACACGCTCGACACGACTATCACGTCGCTGCGACCCGAAAGGAGCGTCGCGGTGGTGCTGAGACGCATCTTCTCTATCTCTTCGTTAATCGACAAATCCTTTTCGATATAGGTGTCGGTGGCAGGCAGGTAGGCCTCGGGCTGATAGTAGTCGTAGTAGGAGACGAAATACTCCACCGCATTGTTCGGAAAGAAGTTCTTGAACTCGCCGTAGAGCTGCGCCGCGAGCGTCTTGTTGTGGCTCAGCACGAGCGTGGGACGGTTAAGCTCGCGGATGACATTCGCAATCGTGAATGTCTTTCCCGAGCCCGTCACGCCCAGCAGCGTATTGTGCTTCGAGCCGCCGCGCACGGCGTCGACCAACTGCGCGATAGCCTCGGGCTGATCGCCCATCGGGGCATAGTCTGAAACGAGGTTGAATTCCATACCGCAAATGTACGCAATAAATATCAAACACGGAAATAAAAACGGCCGGCCGGCGCTGCGCCGGCGGCATTCCCCCTGCCGCACGGCAGGCTAACGGACGGCATGAAAAAAGAAGGTAAGACCGGGCGGTCGTACACGCATCGCTGCGCATACCGTGTGCAAACAGAAAATAAACAGAAAGATGTGTAAAAACATATCAAAGATAAAAGAAATAGTTACCTTATCCCGATCTTACCTGCCCGAAATATCGCAATAAATATGCCATTCGGGCCGGTGCCGTCGGCCGCACAGGCGCGAACGCTCCGTCCGCACGAACGAAATCGGGACGATGCGGCAGGCATCGTCCCGATTCATCGCACGTTATGTGCAAGGAGGTCTATTTGTAGAATATCGACGAAATCTCCTTGTAGTTGTGCACGCGCTCTATCACGTTGGCGAATATGTCGGCGACCGACAGAACGGTGAACTTGTGGAGATCCTTGTCAGGATTGAGCGGAATGGTGTTGGTCACGATAACCTCCTCCAATGCGCTGGCGTTAATCTTCTCGTACGCCTGACCCGAAAGCACGGGGTGCGTAATGGCTGCGCGCACGCTCTTGGCACCGCGGGCCATGAGCATGTCGGCGGCCATGCAGATGGTGCCGGCCGTGTCGATCATGTCGTCCACGATGATGATGTTGCGGCCCTCGACCTCGCCTATTGCCGTCATCTTGCCGACGACGTTTGGTTTGGCGCGCTCCTTATGCGAGATGATAATCGGCGTTTGGAGATGCTTGGCATAGGTGTTGGCACGCTTGGCACCACCCATGTCGGGGGCTGCGATAGACAAGTCCTCGATGCCGAGACTCTTGATGTAGGGCACGAAGATGCCGCTCGCATAGAGAGCGTCGACCGGAACGTCGAAAAAGCCCTGAATCTGGTCGGCGTGCAAATCCATGGTCATGATGCGGTCGACACCGGCCGCAACGAGCATGTTCGCCACGAGTTTCGCGCCTATGGGCACGCGCGGGCGGTCTTTTCTGTCCTGACGGGCCCAGCCGAAGTAGGGCATCACGGCGATGACCTGGTGAGCCGACGCACGACGCGCTGCGTCGACCATCATAAGGAGCTCCATCAGATTGTCCGTCGGCGGAAAGGTCGACTGAATGATGAATACCGTACAGCCGCGAATCGACTCGTTGAAACTCGTCTGGAACTCGCCGTCGCTGAATTGGAGGACATCGGAACTTCCGAGCTCCGTACCGTAGCTCGCGACGATCTGCTCGGCCAGATATCTCGAACCCCGACCTGCAAAGAATTTGATTTTGTGGATAGCCATGGATTATGCGGAATTTTTTGTGCTGCAAATATAGACATAACTATGCAAAAAATCGACACTGCCGGTGTCGATTTTTCAACATTAAGTCAAACATTCGTCGATGAACGCCAGAATCTCGGCGCGGCCCGTGCCCTTTTCGCTCGAAGAGGCGAACATCGGGGGAAGCTCCTCCCACTGTTCGGAGAGCGCGGCCGCAAAGCGTTCGCGGCTGCGGCGCAGCTGCGCGGCCGACAGTTTGTCGGCCTTGGTGAAGATTATGCCGAACGGTATGCCGTGCATGCCGAGCAGCTCGATGAAACGCATGTCGATCTTCTGAGGTTCGAGACGCGAATCGACGAGCACGAACAGAAAGTGCATCTTCTCGCATTTGAGAACGTAGTCGGTGATGATTTTCGAAAATTCGCCGCGCGCGGTCTTCGACACCCGGGCGTAGCCGTAGCCCGGCAGGTCGACCAGATACCACGAGTCGTTGATGCGGAAGTGGTTGATGAGTCGCGTCTTGCCCGGTGTCCCGGAGACCTTGGCCAGGCCCTTTCTGCCGGTCAGCATGTTGATGAGCGACGATTTGCCCACGTTGCTGCGGCCGATGAACGCTATATCCCGCAGGTCGTCCTTCGGAACCTGCGAGATACGCTCGGAGCTGCACTTGAATTCTGCTTTCGTTATGTTCATGGTCGTATCGTTATCGGCCCGCGGCGGTCTGCTACTCCACGGTCACTGATTTGGCGAGGTTGCGAGGCTGGTCGACGTCGCGCCCCTTGTTCACTGCGATATGGTATGCCAGCAGCTGCAACGGAACCGAGGTCAGAAGCGGCAGCAGACACTCGCTGATTTCGGGAATCTCGAAGCTGTAATCGGCAATCTTCGACGCTACGTCGTCGCCGGCGGTGACGATGGCCAGTACGCGTCCGTTGCGGGCCTTGACCTGCTGGATGTTGCTGATGGTCTTCTCGTATATGCTGTCCGAGGTGGCGATTACCACCGTAGGCATCTCGTTGTCAATCAATGCTATCGGACCGTGCTTCATCTCGGCGGCCGGATAGCCCTCGGCATGGATGTAGGATATCTCTTTGAGTTTCAGAGCACCCTCCAACGCCACGGGATAGTTGTATCCGCGGCCGAGATAGATGAAGTTGTGCGCATAGGTGAATATTTTGGCGAGGTCGGCGATGCGGTCGTCGTGTTTGAGAATCTCCTCGATCAGTTCGGGCATGCGCAGCAGGTCGCGCGTCACCGTGCGGAACTTATCCTCGGGGAGCGTACCGCGCAGGCGGCCGATGCACATGGCCACCATGGCGAGCACCGACACCTGACCCGTGAAGGCCTTGGTCGAGGCGACGCCGATTTCGGGACCGACGTGGATATAGCAGCCCGAGTGCGTGGCGCGCGCGATGGACGAGCCCACGACATTGCAGATGCCGAACACGAACGCTCCCTGCGCCTTGGCGAGTTCGAGCGCCGCCAGAGTATCGGCCGTCTCGCCCGACTGCGAGATTGCGATCAGCACGTCCTTGTCCGTCACCACGGG
>CAMWIG010000119.1 GCA_947174295.1 uncultured Alistipes sp.
CCGCATGCGTGCGATTTCGGTCCAGAGGCTGACGCAGAGCATAACGCCTACCGCCGCGCACATCACCATCAGCAGCATGTTGATTACGCGCAGGTCGGGCTTGCTGCGCCTGCGCATGTTGATGCCGATATACTCCTTGAAGAAGAGATATAGTGCCGGAACGGTCGTCGCCCCGAGCAGCAGGTCTTCGGGAATGCGGAAGAAGTAGACTTTCGAGAATCCGATTAGCGCCCAGTGGCACAGAAAAAGGATGATGAAGAGATTGACCCTGCGCGAGAACGAGAGCAGCAGTCCGATGGTGAATATCGCCACCGAGCAAGGCATGACTGGCGAGGTCATGGCCGGGAACGACATGCCGCGTGCCAGCGACAGCAGCGGATAGACGAACGGCATGGCATAGAGCAGCCATGCGAATCGGTCGTTGCGGTAGGTTCGTTCGAAGGCGGTATGCCCGGTCACGGCGTCGTACAGCCAGACGGCGGCCATGACGCCCCAGAAGAGCGCCAGCACGTCGTAATGGCTGCGCTCGTCGCCGTAGACCATGTAGTATGCTACGGCAATCCACGCATTGAGGAATACCATGAACAGTTTCATCGCGAGCCTGACGCCTCGCGACGGTTTGCGGTAGAGTAGGACGGTCAGCGCGATGCAGACCGCCGTTATCGCAATCTGCATGGGCCACGTAGCGGCGTTGTAGCGGGCTATCGTCTGCCAGAAAATCTCCATAGTTCAAGTTTTATTTTCGTTTGCTTCGTGTCATCGAATGGGCTTTCGTGCGGAACAGGAATATCGGCACGGCGGCTCCGGCCGCGAGCATGAACACCACGCTGCACGTGACGAATCCGTTGAGCAGCGTGGCCTGCATGTACTCCTCGGCCGCGGCATGGTCGCCGAGCGACTGTAAGACCATGATTATCGAGAATACCGTGCGGTAAGCGTACATTCCCGGAACCATCGGCAGCAGAGCCGGAATGAAGAGCACGGTCATGGGGCAGCGTATGCGCGCGCCGGCGAAGAGGCTGCACATGCCTATGGCGACCGACGCGAAGAGCGACGCCGTGGCGATGTCGGCTCCGAAGTATTGCATCAGGCAGAACCGCAGGGCATGTCCGACGGCCGCCAGTGCGGCAATCGACGGCAGGGCCCTGAGCGGAGGATCCGACACGGCGCCGAAACCCGTGGCGGCAATGGCGGCGAAAAGGCCGTCGGAGAGTATGTCCCAGACTATCATAGAAGGTTGTTCTTTACTATCATTAGCGTAGCCGACAGACCTATCGCTATGCAGACGATGAGCAGAACGGCTGCGACAAGACGCGCCGCGCCGTTGAGTACGTGCCCCTCGACGATGTCGATTACGCCGTTTATCAGCGGCACGCCCGGAATGAGGAACAGCACGCTCGTGGCTATCGCCACCTCCGACGACGGCGAGTCGAACACGAGTCCAACCGACGCATACATCGAAGCCGCGAACGACGCGACGATGAACGTGATGTAGTGGTTGATTGCGGCCGCCTGCATCCGCTGTTTGATGAACAGGCCTATCAGCGTGGCCGAGAAGACTATGCACATCGCCGTCATGTCGCCGCCGAAGAGACGGCAGAACGACGCGTTGGCGAATCCGGCGAGAATCAGCACGAACAGTCCGTCCATTGCGGGGGCGGCGACTGCGGCCGCGTAGCGCCGGCGCAGTTCTCCGAGCGGCAGATGCAGGTCGCAGGCGTCCCAGCTCAGGGCGCTCAGCTCGGCGTTGAGTTCGAAACTTATGGGGCAGGAGGGTACGTCGGCCACTTCGGTGAGCGTTTCGCGGGTGGTGCGGTCGACGGCGGTGAGGATTACCACCTTCTGAAATGCCGATATCCGCACTTCGATGTTCAGGGCGTCGCCGATGCGTTTCGAGTTGCGCACCACGCGGGAGGTGTGGACTCCCGAGCCCATCAGTCGGGTGGCGTATTCGGCTATGAATTCGGTTTTGGCCCGTAATGAATCGGTCGATTGCATGACAATTCCGAGTTGTTCTTACGGGCGGCAAAGTTAATAATAATTTTTAAAAACCGCGCCTCGGCCCTCTCTTTTTTCTATGCGGGCAGTTGCTGTCGGCGCAGCCGTGGCACCTCCGTTCGCCGCGGAGTATGCGGACTATTCCGCGGAGTGTGCAGGCTGCTGCGAGGATGCCTATTGCGATGACAGCGACGTTTTGCCAATCCATGGTTCAGAGGAACAACATAAACAGATGATAGGCTCCCCACGACAATAACCAGGCCATCGCCGTGTTGTACACGGCCGATGCCGCGGCCCAGCGCCAGCCGGCTTCGGACGCTATGGCGGCGACGGTGGCCAGGCACGGGAAATAGAGAAGCGTGAAGACGAGGAATGCGAAGGCCGAGGCCGTGTCGAAGTCGCCGCTGGCGGTAAGCCGCGCGGAGAGCGTCGCCGTGTCGTCGTCATCCGCAGCACCGGCTTCGTCGGCATATAGCACGCCCATTGTGCTGACCACAATCTCCTTGGCGGCGACTCCCGAGAGCAGCGAAACGCCGCTCTTCCAGTTCAGCCCGAGCGGCTCGAATATCGGTTCGCAGAATTTTCCGACGCGGCCCAGATAAGAGTTCTCGTAGCGGTTCTCGCTCGGTTCGTTCGTGTGTTCGGGCGTCGGATAGTAGCTCAGGAACCATACGACTATCGACGCGACCAGAATCAGACCGCCCATCTTGCGCAGGTACTGCGCGCACTTGTCCCACATGTGTATGAGTGTAGTGCGGAGTGTCGGCACACGGTATGGCGGCAGCTCCATGACGAACGGCGTCTCGTCGACCGGAAACATGAAGCGGCGCATGATGTGACGGGCCGTAACGACCGCCACGCCAACGCCCAAGACATATAGAACGAACAGCATCATCCCTGCGTGATGCGGAAAAAACGTGCCTGCGATGAGTATGTATATCGGCAGTCGTGCGCTGCACGACATGAACGGCAGAATCAGCAGCGTTATGAGCCGGCTCGACCGGCTCTCGATAGTGCGCGTAGCCATGATTGCCGGAACGTTGCACCCGAAGCCCATAATCAGGGGGATGAACGACTTGCCGTGCAGTCCTATGCGGTGCATGACCTTGTCCATGATGAATGCCGCGCGGGCCAGATAGCCCGAGTCCTCCATGAACGAGATGAACAGATAGAGTATGACGATGTTGGGCAGAAAGACTATGACGCTGCCGACGCCGCCCACGATGCCGTCGATAACCAGATCGTGCAGCGCTCCGGCCGGTATCATTCCGCCGCCGAGCGAGCCTGCGTACTCGACGAGCGTCTCTATCCACTTCTGCGGGTAGGCGCCGACGTTGAACGTGCAGTAGAACATGAACCACATGACCAGGAAGAATATGGGAAATCCCCACACGCGATGCGTGACGAGCAGGTCGATCGCTTCGGTTATGTCGGCGCGGTCGTTATGGCCCGGGGTGTAGGTCTCGCGCAGCGCGCCGGAGATGAATCCGTACTTCTGGTTGGCGAACGCCGTCTCTACATCTTCGCCGAGCTGCGCCTCTATGCGCCGGGCCTCGCTGTCGCGCAAGGCAATCCATTCGTCGTACTCGGCGATGCCGTGCAGCATCCGCTCCACCTCGCGGTCGCCTTCGAGCAGCTTCATGGCGTAGTAGCGCGGCGGGAACTGCTTGGGCAGCTCGTCGCGGCGGTCGCGCAGGCGGTCGTCGAGACGTTGCAGCCCCTCCTCGACGACCGAGCCGTGGTTGATGTGTATATGGCGGACGCGGCTGTCTTCGTTTTCGAACACGGCGATGACCGTGTCGAGCAGCTGTTCGATGCCGTAGCGGGTTTTGGCTACGACGGGAACCATCGGCACGCCGAGCATGGCTCCGAGATTCTCGTAGTCGAGCCGCGCACCGCTCGCCGTGAGCTCGTCGTACATGTTGAGCGCCACGACCATGCGGGGGTTGATGTCGATAAGTTCGGTGGTCAGGTAGAGGTTGCGTTCGAGATTCGACGCCACTACGGCGTTGATTATCACGTCGGGGGTGCGGTCGGCCAGATGCTTGCGCACGTAGATCTCCTCGGGCGAGTATGCCGACAGTGCGTATGTTCCCGGCAGGTCGGTGATTTCGAAGCTGTAACCCTTGTAGTTGCAGCGTCCGAGTTTGGCGTCGACCGTCACGCCGCTGTAATTGCCTACGTGCTCGTGGCTGCCCGATATGGCGTTGAATAGCGATGTCTTGCCGCTGTTGGGGTTGCCGACCAGCGCGACGCTGATATGTTTCGAACTGCGGGATATGATTTCGGTGATATTCGTCGTGTCGACGTTCGTGCCGTCGTGATTTTCGAGGATGCGGCGCTCGGCCTCCTCGTTGGTGATTACGCTGATCATCTCCGCCTCGCTGCGGCGCAGCGACACGTCGTACCCCATGATGCGGTATTCGATGGGGTCGCGGAGCGGAGCGTTGAGCTTCACTTCGACGCGCTGTCCGCGCACGAAGCCCATCTCCATGATTCTGCGGCGGAAACCTCCGTGTCCCGAGACTTTGAGTACGGTGGCCGATTCGCCTGTTTTGAGGTCTGAAAGACGCATATGTATCGTTGCTCTAATCTTAGTGGTTGCGGCTGCCGTCTCCGCTGTTCGCGCGCTCTCTGCGCCGTG
Organism: uncultured Alistipes sp.; assembly: GCA_947174295.1. Taxonomy (GTDB): domain Bacteria; phylum Bacteroidota; class Bacteroidia; order Bacteroidales; family Rikenellaceae; genus Alistipes. The sequence continues at coordinate 4,643 of CAMWIG010000119.1, forward strand.
CGAATGCGGGACGGACTAAAACGCTGCAAAGATAGGCTAAAAAACGGAGATTTGTAATAGCCACATATTGGGATTTTCCCGGCCCTCCGCACTTCGGGATGAGCGAAAACGCGGCTGTATAGCGAAAAACACGGTTTATATGATGTAAAAAGCGATTTTTTGAGCGGCAAAAGTTTGTGAACCTGAAAATTTATATATCTTTGCAACAAGTATAAACCCAAAAAAAGATTAAAAGCCATGAAAAATTTAGTAGATCAGATTAAAGCTCAGTATGTGCAGTTCGAGGAGAACGCCGAGGCGCAGGTAACGAAGAACAACAAGGCTGCCGGCACCCGTGCCCGCAAGGCTGCTCTCGAACTGTCGAAGCTCATGAAGGAGTTCCGCAAGGCTTCCGTAGAGGCTGCGAAATAATTTCAGCAAGGCACAAATATAGAAGCCGCCCCGAAAGGGGCGGCTTCTGCATTTTCTTTTCGCCGGTTCGTGTGCGGCGAAAAATGACGGCGGCGGATGCGGCGGCCGGTATAAGAGATTCGTCGTGCGCGCGGGTCAGAGGTCGATGCCGCGTTCGCGGAACTGTTCGAGGTCGTGGGCGTTGAGCCCTGTTTTGACGAAAGGCACGGCCTCGTTGTGGTCGTTGAGATAGCAGCGCGGCGCCTCGTAGTCGAACTTGGCATTGACGAGCGATACCGAGCGGTCGACGTAGCGCGACGCGACGGACGCCATGTCGGCCATGGTGTGGAACAGCGCATGGGTCGTCGCCGGAGCGTGGCGGTTGTCGTGCGCTGCTGCCGCCTTGGCCGGGAACTCGGCCCGATATGCGGGAGAGAACCACGACAAGGCCGCTACGTGAAGCTGATAGTATGTCGTCGTGGGCGATGCGTGCAGGAATCGGTTGCGACTGTCGTCGTAGAGATCTTCGCCGTGGTCGGCGCTGTACAGCAGAGCCGAGCATACTCCGCGCAACGATTGCAGGTAGTCGATTGTCGATGCGAGGAAGTGGTCGGTGTAGAGTATCGAGTTGTCGTAGGCGTTTCGCAATGTCTCGACGTTGGCGGCCGTGATTGCGACATCGTCGTCGGGCCGGAACTTCGCGAACTCGCGGGGATAGCGCTGATGATAGCAGAAGTGCGACCCGTAGCAGTGGAGGATGAAGAGCATGTTGTCGTCGGGGTAGGCGCGAATCTGCTTTTTCATCTCGTCGAGCATCTGCATGTCGAACCGCGGATTGCGGATGTAAATCAGCGCGTCGGCATCCGAGGCGAGATTGTCGATCATGGCACCGTTGGGCGACTGGTTCGAAATGAAGCAGGTGCGGAATCCGGCTTCGTTGAAGAGCGCCGGCAGTCCTTTGCGGCGGAACAGCTCGTCGTGCTCCGACGTGGCGACCGACGAGAGAATCATCGGCACGCTCTTGTGTGTCGTGTTGCTCTGCGTCAGCATGTTGTCGAACAGGCATATGTCGTTGCGGCGCGACAGTTCGGGATTGGTGGCGCGCCCGTAACCGAACAGCTGCCAGTTGTCGGCCCGGGATGCTTCGCCGATGACGTAGACGTAAATTTCGCGGCGGCGCGACCTCGCCGTGCGATAGGCTCCGTACTTGAAGCCGGCCGAGGTCTTCGGATAGCGGATTATCTTGCGGAACTCCTGCGCGCTGAGATTGGCGTTGTATATGACATTAAACGGGAATATCTCGTCGCGAAGAACTTGTTTTTCATCTATCTTGCGATAGGCGGGAATCAGAGTC
>CAMWIG010000120.1 GCA_947174295.1 uncultured Alistipes sp.
GATTATGGGGCGCGTTGACGGATATGCCGGCATGGGTATCAGCATGCTCAATCCCGCAAATGTCGGAGCTATCGACAAGAACGGACGGATAATCGGTGATGGCATTTCTCCGCAGTTGGATTCTTTGCTGCGTTTGTCGACCGATGCGGCCAATGCGATGCACCGCGGAAATATGTACCGGCTTCCGTAAACAGTTTCGCCCCGGAAGGCAATGCTCCCGGGGCGAAACTGGTTTTTGGGGCGGGCGTATGCCTGGTGGGGCGGTGTTAAGTCGTTGGTGTGTCGGTGTGCATCCAGCGTTCGCGGCAGAGGCGGACGAGGAAGATTGCGCCGCGGAAGCACAGCTCGATGCACATGGCTATCCAGACGCCGCGAAGGCCCATCGTGGGGGCAAGCAGTGCGGCGAGGGTCAGGCGCACGGCCCATATGCTGCCGAGGTTCATGGCGCACGGAGCGAGTGTGTCGCCAGCGCCGACGAAGACTCCGTAGGCGACAATCGAGGCGGCGAACATCGGTTCGGCGAACGCTTCGATGCGCAGGGCCATGACGCCGAGCGAGCGGATTTCGGCGTCGGGCGTCATGATGCCCATCATCACCGGGGCGCCGAGGTACATTATGCAGCCCATGACGGCCATTACGAGCATGCCCGACGCCACGGTCATGCGTCCGAAGCTGCGCATCAGCGTGCGCGATCCGGCGCCTTTGCTCTGTCCGACGAGCGTCGTCGCGGCGTCGGCTATTCCGTATCCCGGCATGTAGCACAGACTCTCGGCCGTTATTGCGAAGGCGTTGGCGGCGATTGCGGCAGCGCCCAGCGGTGCGACGATTACCGTCGTCAGAATCTGCGCGCTGCACATCACGCCGTGCTCGCAGCCGATGGGCAGCCCTATTCGCACGGCCTCTTTCATACACCGGCGCGTGGGGCGGAACCGTCCCCGTTCGCGACGGATAGACAGCTCCGGCGACCGCCGCCACAGATACCACGTCATCGCCGCTGCTGTCGCGGCCTCCGCTGCGGCTGTTCCGAGCGAAGCTCCGGCTACGTCCATGTCCGCACCGGGGATGGTGACGACCGCCGCGCCGAGCGAGATTTCGCGCGTCGGGAAGATAAGCAGCGAGTTCAGTGCGACGTCCAATATGCACATGGCCACGCTCAGCATGCTGGGAATGCGCATGTTGCCGCTGCTGCGGAGCATGCCGCCCGAGAGATAGTTGAGCTGTACGAACGGCAGCGACAGCGCGAATATGCGGAAGTATCGTGCGGCATCGGAAGAGATGGCCTCGCCGCCGCCGAGCCATATCGGCAGCTGTCCGCTTACGGCGCATCCTGCGGCGGCCATGAGCACTCCGAATGCAGGTGCGGCCACGAGCGACTGCCGCAGTACGCTGCGTGCACCGGCCATGTCGTTGGCCCCTATGCGGTGCGCCGCCTGAACCGAGAATCCGAGTGCGGCGGCCGAGCACAACCCTCCGAACAGCCAGGTAGTCGTGGAGACGAGTCCTATCGCCGCCGAGGCATTCGCACCGAGCGATCCGACCATCGAGGCGTCGATGTAGAGCATGGCGATTACCGACAGCTGCGCGAGCATCGAGGGGATACTCAGCCGCACGATGAGTTCGAGCCGCTGCCCGAATGACAGCGGCTGCCCGGCCCGAATCATTTCGAGCAGTTCGTATTCGCGTCTGCGTCCCTGCGCCATGCGTCAGCCGAGTACGGTTTTCAGCCGGTGCAGACCCTCGACGAGCAGTGCCCGCGGACAGGCCATGTTGATTCTCAGGAATCCGTCGCCGCCCGGGCCGTACATCGCCCCGGGGCTCACTTTCAGCCTGGCCTCGTCGAGCAGACGCTGCGCCAGACGTTCGGAATCCATGCCTGCCGCCCGGCAGTCGACCCACGCCAGATAGGTTCCTTCGAGCGGCATGACCGGGTAGTCGGGCAGATGTTCGGCGAAAAAGCCGCGCAGCGCGAGGTAGTTGTCCCACAGATAGCCGCGCAGCGCATCGAGCCACTCTTCTCCTTCGCCGTAGGCCGCCATGAGAGCCTCCACGCCGAACGGGCCTATGTCGCACACCTCGTTGTCGTTTATCGCGCGGTCGATGCGCCGGCGAACCTCGTCGTCGGGAGCTATGATGTTGGCGGTCTGCAATCCGGCGATGTTGAACGCCTTCGACGGCGAGGTGCAGACGACCGACCGCCGGGCGAACTCGCCGCCCAGAGTGGCGTAGGGGGTGTAGTCGCGGCCGTCGAAGGTCAGCTCGCAGTGTATCTCGTCCGAGACGACGAACACATTGTGCCGCAGGCATATTTCGCCGATGCGGTGCAGCTCGTCGCGCGTCCATACGCGGCCGCCCGGGTTGTGGGGATTGCAGAGCAGCAGCAGACGCGCCCGTTCGTCGGCCGCAGCACGTTCCAGCGCCTCGAAGTCGACGGCATAGCTGCTGCCGGCCGAGTAAATCATCGGCACGGCCGAAAGTTCGCAGCCGTTGTTGCGTATCGAGGAGTAGAAGCAGTTGTAGGCCGGAGTCATCACCAGCACGCGGTCGCCCGGCCGCGTCAGGGCCTTTATCGAGGCCGAGAGCGCCGGCACGACGCCGGTGGTGTAGATTATCGTCTGCGGGTCTATCGTCCATCCGTGGCGGCGCGAGAACCACCCGACGATCGCTCGGTAGTAGGCGTCGGGCACTTTCGTGTAGCCGAAAATTCCGTGTTCTGCGCGGCGGCGCACGGCGTCGACCACGGCCGGAGCCGTGCGAAAGTCCATGTCGGCGACCCACATCGGCAGCACACCTTCGTCGGCCGGCGTGTCCCACTTGCAGGAGTTCGTTCCGCGGCGCGGGACTATTTCGTCGAAGTCGTATTTCATGGCCGGTCGGTCGTTTCGGCCCATGTTTTCAGCTCGCAGTCGGCCGGGGCCTTTATGTTTTCGTCGATGATTATCTCGCCGAAGCTGCCGGCGGTAATCGAGCCGCTGCGCGGATTCTTCACGCTGCGGACGGCACCTTGCAGCGTGGCATTCACGGTCGCGTATTCGAACGCGAGGTCGCAGTCGTCGTCCATCGTGCAGTTCTCCATCACGAGGTCGGTGGCGTAGCACAGCGGCTGCGTGCCCGAAATGCGGCAGTTGACCAGACGCAGACGCTTCGAGTGCCAGCCCAGATACTCGCCGCTTATGGTCGAGTCGTAGACCGTCACATCCTCCGTGCCCCAGAACGCATCCTTGGAGTCGATTACGGCGTTGCGTATCTCCACGTTGCGGCAGTACTGGAACGAGTAGTTGCCCTGCTGGCGGTAGTTGTCGATGCGTATGTTCTCGCTGTGCATGAACAGATAGTCGGCATTGGCCACCTCCACGTTGCGCAGCTCCACGTTGCGGCAGTGCCACAGCGTCTCCTATGCGTCGGGTATGCGGACGTTTTCGAGCCGCAGGTTCTCCATCTCGCGGAACATCTTGGGTGCTTCGACCAGCGTGTCGGTCATCTCCAAATTGCGCGAATACCACAGTGCTGCGCGCGCACCCTCGCGGAAGGTGCAGCCGCGGAGAGTGAAGCCGTCGACATGCCAGAACGGATATTTTCCCTTGAATTCGCATCCCTCGGCCTCGATTCCCGAACACTCTTTGAGTGCCGATTCTCCCGGCTCGACGGTCACGTTCTCCAATCGCAGGTCGTGCGAGGCGAACAACGGACGCTCGCCTCCGAAAGTTTCGTTTTTGATAGTTTTCATCATTTATCGCGGTTTTCGTTACTGCGCCGACTCGTGCGGCGTTCTTCTCGGGCAAAGTTACCGTGAAAACGGTGCGTATCCGCTACGCCGGTTACCGATAATAATACCCGGATTACTGTTTGTCATGAAAAAAGCCTGCCCGGAACTCGCCGGACAGGCTTTTCGATTGTCGTCGGGCGACTACTTCACCTCCTCGAACTCCACGTCCTCGGGCTGGCTGCCGCCGTTCTGCTGCTGGGCGTTGCCCTGCGCGCCTGCGCCAGGATTGCCCTGGGCCTGCTGCTGCGCCTGCTGCTGGGCGTAGATGTCCTGCGAAGCGGCCTGCCATGCGGCGTTGAGCTCCGCGATTGCGGTGTCGATAGCCGCTACGTCGGCGTTCTTGTGAGCCTCTTTCAGCTTGGCCAGAGCGCCCTCGATGGCCGACTTCTTCTCTGCGGGAATCTTGTCGCCGTACTCTTTGAGCTGCTTCTCCGTTGCGAAGATGTTCGAGTCGGCGGCGTTGATTTTGTCGATGCGCTCCTTCTCGGCCTTGTCCTTCTCCTCGTTGGCCTTGGCTTCGTCGCGCATGCGCTGAATCTCCTGCTCGGTCAGACCGCTCGATGCCTCGATGCGAATCTTCTGCTCCTTGCCCGTGCCCTTGTCCTTGGCCGATACGTTGAGGATGCCGTTGGCGTCGATGTCGAACGTCACCTCGATCTGCGGTACGCCGCGCGGAGCTGCGGGGATGCCGTCCAGATGGAAGCGGCCTATCGACTTGTTGTCGCGAGCCATGGGGCGCTCGCCCTGGCATACGTTGATTTCGACGGAGGGCTGGTTGTCGGCCGCCGTCGAGAATACCTCGCTCTTGCGGGTCGGAATCGTGGTGTTGGCGTCGATGAGCTTGGTGAACACGCCGCCCAAAGTCTCGATGCCGAGCGACAGCGGGGTCACGTCGAGCAGCAGCACGTCGTTCACCTCGCCGGTGAGCACGCCGCCCTGGATAGCCGCACCGATAGCCACCACCTCGTCGGGATTCACGCTGCGGTTGGGCGCCTTGCCGAAGAACTCCTCTACAATCTTCTGGATAGCGGGAATACGGGTCGAACCGCCCACGAGAATCACCTCGTCGATTTGCGAAGCCTGCAAACCTGCGTCGCGCAGAGCCAGCTTGCACGGCTCGATGGTCTTGTGGATGAGGTGGTCGCACAGCTGCTCGAATTTCGCGCGGGTGAGCGTCATCGTCAGGTGCTGCGGGATGCCGTTCACGGGCATGATGTAGGGCAGGTTGATTTCGGTGGAGGTGGTCGACGAAAGCTCGATTTTAGCCTTCTCGGCAGCCTCTTTCAGGCGCTGCAACGCCATGGGGTCCTGACGCAGGTCGATGCCGTGCTCGGCCTTGAACGCCTCGGCCATGTAGTCGATGAGCACGTGGTCGAAGTCGTCGCCGCCGAGATGCGTGTCGCCGTTGGTCGACTTCACCTCGAACACACCGTCGCCGAGTTCGAGAATCGAGATATCGAACGTACCGCCGCCGAGGTCGTAGACGGCGATTTTCATGTCGTTGTTCTTCTTGTCGAGACCGTAGGCGAGAGCTGCGGCCGTGGGCTCGTTGATGATTCGGCGCACTTTGAGACCTGCGATTTCGCCGGCCTCCTTTGTTGCCTGACGCTGCGAGTCGGAGAAGTATGCCGGCACGGTGATGACGGCCTCGTTGACCTCCTGACCGAGGTAGTCCTCGGCGGTCTTCTTCATCTTTTGGAGGATGATGGCCGAAATCTCCTGCGGAGTGTACTGACGGCCGTCGATGTCCACGCGCGGAGTGTTGTTGTCGCCGCGAACTATCGCGTAGGGTGCGCGGGCGATGTCGGCGCCTACCTTGTCGTAGGTTTCGCCCATGAAACGCTTGATGGAGAATATCGTGCGCTTGGGGTTGGTGATGGCCTGACGCTTGGCGGGGTCTCCGACCTTGCGCTCGTTGGCGTCGGTGAACGCTACGATCGACGGAGTGGTGCGGTGACCCTCCGAGTTGGGAATAACGACGGGCTCGCTGCCCTCCATGACCGATACGCAGGAATTGGTCGTTCCGAGGTCGATACCGATAATCTTTGCCATAATGCTTTAAGTTTTTATTGTTAATATATTTTCGTTTCTTTTTCTGTTGCGGCCGGCTTTCGGCCGTTCACGCCGATATTAAGGACAAATGTTATACCAAACGAATCTTATGCGCTATTTGTGCGTCAAATGCGTGCCGCGACTGACAAAATCGCCGCCGGACTGACACCGCGTCTGACACAATGGCAGAAACCGCCGTTGAAAAACGAGCGGCCCGCCGGAATTCCGGCGGGCCGCATGGTCTCGTGCGACGGCTATCGGCGATGCCGTCTGCGATGTTTGCCCGACGAGTGCGATACGTGGTCGTGCCGTCCGTCGATCATGCGTTTGCGGCGGCGGTTGCGTACGCTTTGTACGATTGCGATTATCGTCACGGCGAATATTGCGGCGGCAACCAGAGCTATGGCTATTGCCGACAGTGTTTTTTCCATAAGATTTTTCGTAGTGTTTATTTCGGGAAATGAAGTTATGCAAAACGGGCGAATTATGCAAATTTCTCATTGCCGATGTTTGCCAGGATGCCCGTCTTTGTTTCGAAAACGACTTTTAGAATCACCTTACAGGC